>NZ_RZSR01000027.1:0-15012 GCF_004023265.1 Mesorhizobium sp. M1A.F.Ca.IN.020.06.1.1 | reverse complement strand
ACGTGGAACATGCCTTCCTCGTAGACGACATCGACCTCGATTCCTGCGGCGCGCGCCCGTTCGGCGAAGATCAGATTGTCCGGGCTGAGCAGGTCGCGCGAGCCGGTGAGCAGCAGCGTCTTCGGCAGCACCGAGAGATCGCCGTAGAGCGGGCTGATGTGCCAGTCGGAGCGGTCGATGCCGGCGCTGTAGAGCCGGATCGCCTCGAGCCCGCCGGGGATGCCCAGCCAGGGGTCGTTGCGTTCGGCTTCGAACACTTCCGGATTGGACAAGGACATATCGAGGCCGGGCGAGATCAGCACGTGGCGCGCCGGCGAGGGCAGGCCTTCCTCGGCGGCTATCATGGTGAGCACGACTGCCATGTTGCCGCCGGCGGAATCGCCCATGAAGACGATGTTCTCGGCATTGGTCTCTTGCAGCATGCGCCGGTATACGCCGCCGACCATGCCGAACATGTCATGGAAATTGTACTCCGGCGCGATCGGATAGATCGGCACGGTGATGCCGAAGCCCAGCCGCTCCGCCATCTCGGCAATCAGCACCCAGTGATAGGACGTGATCTGAAAGACGAAGGCGCCGCCATGCAAATAGAGGATACGCCGGCGCTCGCCCGATTTCGGTGCGATCTCATAGACGGGGAAACCATCGACGCTGGTCTCGGCGATATCCAGCCGCGCCTTCAGAAGAGCCGGCGGATGATAGTCTTCGGTCTTGCGGGCGTAGGCGATCCAGCGCTGCAGATTCTCGGGACTGGAAAAGGCCTTCTTGCGGCTGTGCCTGAGAATGAACGAAACGACGTGGCTTTTCAAACTGGGCATACGGAACACGGATCGGTCGAGCCGACTAAGAGAAATTCCCCCTGCTATGCGAAGATTGTAGTTAGGTTGAAAATGTCAAGGTTCGCAGCGGGCACATCGGCGTGATGCGACGGCGGTCGCGTCAACGGCGCCCTGGCAGCAGCGCGGCGCGCAACTTGTTGTCGCCGATCGCCGAGGCCGCTTGCCGGCCTCGGCGCTTGCCGAGCAGCTTACATTTGTCGGCGAAGGTCATCAGCGGGCGGTTCCCAGGAGCAGCGCGTGCAGGGCTGCCTGCGGGTCGCTCGGCGGCGAAGCCGGCCAGCCGATATCCTTCTGCACATGCACGGGCAGGTCGTTGAGCGCGCGGATCGCCTTGCTCCGGGCATGAGCCTGCCTGATGGTCACGCCGAAGCGGCCGAGGTTATCGAACATCGACATAGTGGGTTCCTCCGGAAGGTCGCGCCGGCTCGAAGACATTTCGCGCCAGCCCTTCGGTGGCGGGCTAAATGCGCCCGGCATGTTTCCGGCGGATTTCACGAAAACAGCGTTCCGGTTTCCGGATCGATGGATCCGGAAACATTTGCATGCATACGAACTAAAGAGAGGCGTCGGGCGAAGGGGACCCTATTCGCGCCCACGCCGCGCCGCCCGTTCCTCGCGCGAGCGCCGGCGCGGGGTGGCGTCGCCTGCGGTGCCGTCCTCGCCGACCGTCTTGCGCGGCGGCAGCTTCACTGCGGCCGCGAGCTTCGGGAAAGGGTCGACCTTGTTCGGCAGGGCCATGGCGTAGACGAAGTGCTCCTGGAATTTTGGTTCCAGCGCGGTTTCGATCTTTTCGATCCTGCTCACCGTCTCCTCGATCTCACGGCGGTAGCCGCGATTGAGGAGCGCCATGCGCGCGCCGGCGCCGGCGGCGTTGCCGACGGCCGAGACCTTGTCGAGATCGCAATCGGGAATGAGCCCCAGCACCATGGCGTATTTCGGGTCGATGAAAGAACCGAAGGCACCGGCGAAATGGATGCGGTCGACATGGTCGGTGTGCTGCTTTTCCATCAGCAGCTTGGTGCCGGCGTAGAGTGCCGCCTTGGCGAGCTGGATGGCGCGCACGTCGTTCTGGGTGATGGTGATCTTCGGCTCGCCGTCCTTCAGCACATAGGAGAAGGTGCGGCCGTTGGCGACGATGCGCGGCGAGCGCGCGCCAAGCGATCCGTCGACGACGCCGTCCTCGGAGATTATACCGGCGAGATACATCTCGGCCACCACTTCGATGATGCCGGAGCCGCAAATGCCAGTGACGCCGGTCGCCTGCACGCTTTCGGCAAAGCCCGGCTGATCCGACCAGAGTTCCGAACCGATGACGCGGTAGCGCGGCTCAAGCGTGTCGGGATCGATGCGCACGCGCTCGATGGCGCCGGGCGCCGCGCGCTGGCCGCCGGAAATCTCGGCGCCCTCGAAGGCCGGGCCGGTGGGAGAGGAGGCCGCAACGACGCGCGTGCTGTTGCCGAGCACGATCTCGGCATTGGTGCCAACGTCGACGATCAGCATCATCTCGTCCTGGCGGTGCGGACCCTCGGAGAGCGTGACCGCGGCTGCGTCGGCGCCGACATGGCCGGCGATACAAGGGAGCATATAAAGGCGCGCGCCCTGGTTCAGTTTCAAGCCGAGATCGGAGGCCTTGATGCGCACGGCGCCGGAAATGGCGAGCGCGAACGGCGCGCCGCCGAGCTCGGTCGGATCGATGCCGAGAAACAGATGATGCATGATCGGATTGCCGACGAACACTGCGTCGAGGATGTCGTTGCGCTGGACATTGCCTTCCGCACAGACCTTGTCGACCAGTCCGGAAACGGCCTCGCGCACGGCGACCGTCATGCCCTCGCGGCCGTCCGGGTTCATCATCACGTAGGAGACGCGGCTCATCAGATCCTCGCCGAAGCGGATCTGCGGATTGGAGGTGCCGGAAGAGGCGGCGACGCGGCCCGACAGCAGCGACACGAGATGCATGGCAATGGTCGTCGAGCCGATGTCGCAGGCGAGCCCGTAGGCCTCGTTCTTCAGGCCCGGCCACAGCGCGATGACGCGCGCGATGTCGCTGTCCGCATCCTTGTGGATGGCGGCGGTGGCGGTCCAATTGCCCTTGCGCAGAATGCCCTGCACTTGCGGCATGAGATAGAAGTCGAACTCGACGTTCTTGAAACCCCAGTCCTTCATCAAGGCGATCTTGAGTCGGTCGAGGTCGCCGAGCGGCTTGTGCATGTCGGGCTCTTCAATCTCGACATAGCACATGCGGATTGCCGTATCGCGAGCGATAACCCTGGTGTCGGCTGCCTTGCGGATGGTCTGGGCGTTGATGACCGTGTCCTGCGGCACGTCAATGACGAGGTCGCCGAGAATCTGCGCCGAGCAGGAGAGGCGGCGGCGCTCGGGCAGGCCGCGCACGCGCTCGTAGCGCTCTTCCTTGGCGCCCTTGGGCGAGATGTGGTCGTTGGCAGAGACGATCTTGTGCTTGGCGAAATTGCCTTCCTGCACCTCGATCTGGCAGCGCCCGCAAGTGGCGCGGCCGCCGCACACACTCTCGACATAGACGCCGAGCTGGCGCGCGGCGTCCAGCACCGGCGTGCCAACGGGAAACCGCCCGCGCTTGCCTGACGGCATGAACAGCACAAGCGGATCGGTGATGTTGGGCGGGGGATTCATGCTGGCACGCGTCTCGATGGCAATTGCCGATACCGTTTAACGGATCGTTTTACTGTTGGGTGGAGTGTACGTTGGTCCAGGGGCCAAACATGTCGGATATTCTGCTGCCCGCCATCTTCACCGCTTTCACCATGGTGCGCGTGCTCAAAGGCCCATGGCTGCGCAATCCGCAATATCTGGCCTCCGGAATTCTCGGCGCGATCGTCGGAGCGCTCCTGCTCCACGCATTCTGGCCCGCCTACGACGATGATGTCATCGTCGGCGGCGGCACAGGCATCTTCGGATCCTGGGCTGGAATGGCGTTGTTCGACGCCATATTGGGCGTCGCCTGACCGCAAAGCAGACTTCTCCGACCGCATCGACGATGCGACCGGATCAGGGCTGTTTGCAATGCGGCTCACGATTGCGCGCTTACCCCCTGGCCATGCGGGCTTCACGACCGCCGCGGCGACGCCCGCCGGCAGCGGCGGCGCCATCGCCAGGGGCGGTGACCGCGACCGGAGCCGCGACCGCATGGCCGCCTTCGGCCGGCTTGTAGTCCTTGTAGGTGCGGATCCAGTTGGTGCAGTTCTCGTCGGTGCCGTTGAGCACGTTGGCGCCGCGCACGGCCTCCATCTCCTGCGGGCGGACCGGATTCATGATGGCGCTCGTCATGCCGGCGCCGATCACCATCGGGATGAAGGCGGCGTTGATGCCGTGGCGATGCGGCAGGCCGAACGAGATGTTGGAAAGGCCGCAAGTGGTGTTGACCTTGAGTTCCTCGCGCAGACGGCGCAGCAGTGCGAACACCTGGCGGCCGGCATCGCCCAGCGCGCCGATCGGCATCACCAGCGGATCGACGACGACGTCATGCGCGGGAATGCCGTGATCGGCGCAGCGCTCGACGATCTTCTTGGCGACCGCGAAGCGGACGTCCGGATCCATCGAGATGCCGGTCTCGTCATTTGAGATGGCGACGACCGGAACGTTGTATTTCTTGACCAGCGGCAGGATGGCTTCAAGCTTCTCTTCCTCGCCGGTGACGGAGTTGACCAGCGGGCGCCCCTTGGCGACCTTCAGCGCCGCCTCGATCGCGGCGGTCACCGAAGAGTCGATCGACAGCGGCAGATCGACCAGGTTCTGCACGATCTCCAGCGTCTGCACCAAAAGCGCCGGCTCGGTCGCATTGGGGTCGACGGCAGTGACGCCGGCATTGACGTCGAGCATGGTGGCGCCGCAGGCGGCCTGTTCCAGCGCATCCTTGATGACGGTCTCGAAGTTGCCGGCCACCATCTCGGCGGCCAGCTTCTTGCGGCCGGTCGGGTTGATGCGCTCGCCGATCACGCAGAAGGGCTGATCGAAGCCGATGACGATTTCTCGGGTCGCCGAGGCGACGATGGTGCGGGTCATGCAATCTCTCCGTCGGGATATAAAGAGTTCTTTATATCGTTATCTGGTCTTGTTCAAGCGGACGGGTGCCGGCCGCGCCTTGGACTTTAAGTTCATGTATGTCGTTGCCCCAAACCGGTTCTCACTTTTGGGCGACATACATCAATGCGCGGTCTTCACCATGTCGACCTGGGTTTCGGTAATCTCGTCGTGCAGTATGTGGTCGAGCCGCTCCGCGACGATCTGGTCGTCGCGACGGATCTCCCGTTTCCAGGGCTGGCGGCCTTTCAGCACGCCGGATTCATCGACGATCTCGGCGACATACTCTTCCTGGCGGTAGGCCATCACATGGACGCCGGCGACGCCCGCAATTTCCTTCACCTCGTTGATGATGTCGATGCAGAGCTGCTTGCCTTCCTTCTTCTGGTCCTGCGCGCCTTCGAGCCGCTTGATCACCGCATCGGGGATATGGATGCCCGGCACGTTGGAGCGGATCCATTTGGCGGTCTTGGCAGAGGCGAGCGGCCCGACGCCGCACAGGATGAAGACTTTTTCGGTGTGGCCGAGGTCGCGCGCCTTTTGCATGAAGTTTCGGAACATCGGCACATCGAAGCAATATTGCGTCTGCACGAATTGCGCGCCGGCGGCAATCTTCTTGCCGAGATGGATGGGACGGAAATCGTAAGGCGGCGCGAAGGGGTTTACGGCAGCACCGAGGAAGACCTGCGGCGGCGTCGTCAGCTTGCGGCCGGACAGGAACTTGCCGTTGTCGCGCATGATGCGGATGGTTTCGAGCAGCGACATGGAATCGAGGTCGAAGACCGGCTTGGCGCCCGGCTGATCGCCGGCCTGCACGCCGTCGCCGGTGAGGCAGAGCATGTTGGCGACGCCCATTGCCGCCCCGCCCAGCACGTCGCCCTGAATGGCGATGCGGTTCTTGTCGCGGCACGCGATCTGCATGATCGGGGCGTAGCCCATGCGGGTCAAAAGCGCGCAGATGCCGACCGAAGACATGTGGCAGTTGGCGCCGGAGGCGTCGACCGCGTTGATGGCGTCGACCCAACCGTCGAAGATCTTGGCGCGGTTGTAGACGTCTTCCGGGTCGGCGCTGTCGGGCGGGTTGAGCTCGGTCGTCACCGCGAACTCGCCGCGGCGCAGCACGCGCTCCAACCGACCGCGCGACGAATGGCCGGGCAGGTGATCGAGCGGCAGGTGAACGCCGGCCGGGTTCTCGTCGCGCTGGTGGCGGATGCTCATGCTGAAGCTCCGGGGTTCTGCGGGTTCTGGGCGGCTTCACGCGCCGCGGCCGCCTGCGCGGTCACCCTGAGCCAGGCCGAGGTTTCGCGCAGCGACTGATCGACCGGCTTCTGCACGGTGAGGATCTTGTCGCCATGCTTCATGTTGCGGGAGCCTTCCCAGGCCTTGACCCAGACGCAGGGCATGTCCGGCTCGACCTCGCAATTGCCGTTGGCGCGCACGCCGCCGCACGGGCCGTTGCGCAGTTGCTTCGGGCAGTTCATCGGGCACGACATGCCAGTGGAGGAGAGCACGCACTGGCCGCACATGCGGCAGTCGAACATGAAGCCCTTGACGCGTTTCTCGACGAATTTCACCGGCGCTTCGACGCGGCCGTAGCCGATGCCCTTCCACAAAGGATGCAAGAGCAGGAAGACATCGGCGAACCTGCCATAAAACCATTCGAGCAGTCGCGAATGGCGGATGGACCACAACCTCACGGCAAAAGTGCGCTGAACGCGGCGTTGCGGCGACACGTCCGCAGGCTTGTAGTCGGACTTCGGCGCCGCCTTCTTGACCAGGGTGGCCTGGGTGACCGCCGGCTGCTTCTCAGACATTTTCTTTCCCGCCAGCCTTGACCAGAGCGACCAGCCGCTCGCGGTCATATTTCGTATCGAGTTCCTGGTAGGCCTTCTCGACCTCGGCTTCGATGTCGTCGCCGACCGGAACCGGATCGGCCTTACGCCATTCGGCGAGGTAATCGTCGGTGCCGCCGGCGCCCGTGCGCATGGCGCACATGTCGATCGCCTCGGTGAAGCGCAGCGGCAGCTCGCGCTTGGCGTTCTGCCGGCCTTTCTTGACGATGACCTGCGCAGGGATATCGCGCCAATAGACGACGATCAGATCGGCCATGAATTCTCAACTCCTCGATGTTGGGAGCATTGCCGCATGCGCCCTTGTGCCGCTTGTTATGGGACGACGCGCGCGCCTTCAAAAGCGACGCTGGCGATGACGCAAAGCGAGTGCTGAATTTCCGACGCCGGCAGATTACCAGACGCGCTTCGTCAGGCCGGTCCAGAGGTAGGACCAAATCGTCGGGTGAAACCACTGTTTCGAGGGCAGGCCGGGATCGATCGTCGTAAGTTTTCCCGCCAGCGCCTCGGCCACTGCCTGGACGCAGATGTCGCGGGAAAATGCCGCCTGCCGCAGCGCGTAGCTGGCGATGGTGTCGCCGCGTTTCGACTTGCCGCGCGCCTGCTTCAGCACTCCGCCGGTGTCGACGCCGGCATCGACCAGATGCACAGTGGTGCCGAAATTCCCTCGATCACCAGAGGCCAGCGCCCAGTAGCCGCCATTCATGCCACGATATTTCGGGGCAATGCCGGCGTGATAGTTGAGCACCGGGCAAGGCATCTTCGCGAGCATATTCCTCGACAGCAGCCGGCAGCCGGCGAGGAGCACGACGCCCGGCCCGATCTTCTCGATCGCCTGAAGGCATTCCGGACCGTTGGCGGAAGGCACATGGATGATCGTCTGGGTCGGGCGAGGTTCTGTCTCGAGCTTTTCCTCGGCAATCAGCCGTGCAGCATGGCCGGCAAAGAACCGCTTGCCAAGCCTGGTCAGCACCATCGTGCCGAGCTGGCCGATGGCCGAGATCCAGCCCTGGCGGCGGGCGCGGCCGAGCAGCAAACGCTTTTTTGATTCAGGGGTTTCGAGGATGACACTCACAGGGCCGACGCGATCGGCGATGGCGTTGACGATTGCCCAGATATGCGGACCGCCTTCGGTGACGACAACAGTCCGCCGCGGACCGGATTCCGACGTTGCCATGGCAAGCACCCGCTCTCAAAGTCGGGCGCATGCTAGGGAGAGCGGGTTAACCCTTAGTGAGCCAATGGTCGCGCATGATCCTGGTCCGAAAACTCTGCAACTTTTCGGGCTCAGTCAGCGCTTGAATTCCATGATGTCGAGCTTCGATTCATAATAGGGCGCGGGGAATTCGATGCGCCACTCGGTGGCACTGTTGCGGAAGGCATAGCCCACTTGGTCGCTTTCGGCGCCGCTGCCATAGGGCTTGGCCTTTTCGTCATTGACCGAAAACGAGCCGAGATAGATGGCGCGCTTCTCACCGTCGTCGAAGAAGCGACCGGTGGTGCGCTGCGAGCCGCTGATCTTCTGCAGCCGCCAACCCGAGCCGTCCCCGGTGACCTTACACTTGAACCAGCCATAGATAACTAGCGGGCTCAAGCCGCCGGCCTTGATGGTGCGACATTTCCAGTTGCCGGTCAGATCCTTGCCGGAGAAAGCGACCAGCGGCTTGGCGAGCAGCGCATCGAGTTGCTTGACCTCAGCCGGATCGCCGGCCTTTGCCTCTTCGAGAGCCGCCTTGCGCGTTTCGCCATATTTATCCAGTCGCGCCTTGTCGGCGGCGGTGATCAGCTTCTGCACCTCGCCATCGGCATAGGCGGGCAGGGCGAAGCCGATAAGGCAAAGGGCGGGAAGCAGCAGGCGAGGGATCATGGACGTTTCCCGAATCGGTGGCTGGAATAGCTGTTTGGTCTGCTTGGGGCACAACTTACCCGTTCGCAGGCCGCTGTCATCCGGCTTGCCAGCGGAGGCGAGGGGGCTTCGTCTGCAAGTCGATCGTCCGACCCGCTGGCCGCCGTTGAAGCAGCCCTGCGAGAGCCTCAAGCGTTGGCTGCCGCCCGCGCCAGTTCGCTCGTCAGATCGCCATAGCCGGTCGAGCGACGCTCGTAGGCGAGGCCGAGCATGGCGGCGGCTTTCTCGGCAACCTTGTCGAGATCCGGATCGTCGGTTTGCGCGAGATAGATCAGCTTCTCGTAATTGCCGAAATAGTCCTTGATAAGCTCGGGATGCCTGTCGAGCCCGAGCGGCTTGATGAAGAAGGCGTCGAATTGGCGACAGAGGAAGTCGGTCATGTAGAACGACATCATGTCGCCGTCGGCGACCTTCGCATAGGCGTCCATGCCCTGGTAGAAGGCGAAGCAATGCGGGCCGGCCATGCGCTCCACGCCATGCTTCTCGATCACGTGGTCGAGCATGCCGCCGGTGCCGCAATCGGCATAGCCGACGAAGATGTGGTTGTAGCCTTCCGCTTTGGCCTTTTCGATGGCCTTGTCCATGGCCGGCGCGATGCGGTCCGGATAGAAGTGGAACTCGGCCGGCAGGCAGGTCAACTCAAGGTGATCGAGCTTTAGCTGTTGCTTGACGGCCAAAACTTCGCGCGCAATCATCCCGCAGGCGATGACGAGCAGCCTGTCTGTTTGATTCGGTTTCGTTTTTTGCGTTTTGACCATGAACCAGTCGAGCCGGTTTTCGCTGCGGGGCTAATTATCTGTTGAGGGAGACACCCATGAAACTGCTACGCATCGCGCCGATTGCCATCCTTGCCTGCGCGCTTGCACTCACCGCCTGCGCCAACACCATTCGAGGCGTCGGCAAGGACGTCAAATCAACGGCGAGGGCGGTCAAAGACACTGTCGCCAACTGATCGTTCAGCCTCATCATCATCTGGGAACAAAAAAGCCGCGCTGCAAGGCGCGGCTTTTTTCGATCCATCCTGATGCCCTGGGATCAGGCGGAAGCGCGAACGTTGTGCTTGCGCTTCATGAAGTCCTTGGCTGTCTCGACCGCCACCGCGGCATCGCGGCAATAGGCGTCGGCGCCGACGGCCTTGCCGAATTCCTCGTTGAGCGGCGCACCGCCGACCAGCACGACGTAATCGTCGCGAATGCCCTTTTCCTTCATCGTGTCGATGACGACCTTCATATAGGGCATGGTCGTGGTGAGCAGCGCCGACATGCCGATGATGTCGGGCTGATGCTGCTCGATCGCTTCCAGATATTTCTCGACCGCATTGTTGATGCCGAGGTCGATGACATCGAAGCCGGCGCCTTCCATCATCATGCCGACGAGGTTCTTGCCGATGTCGTGGATGTCGCCCTTGACGGTGCCGATCACCATCTTGCCCTGCTTGGGCGCGCCGGTGGCGGCAAGCAGCGGGCGCAGGATGGCCATGCCGGCCTTCATGGCATTGGCCGAGAGCAGCACTTCCGGCACGAACAGGATACCGTCGCGGAAATCTTCGCCGACGATGCGCATGCCTTCGACCAGCGCCTCGGTCAGCACCGTGTAGGGCTGCCAGCCGCGCTCAAGAAGGATATGCGTGCCTTCCTCGATCTCTTCCTTCAGCCCGTCATAAAGGTCGTCATGCATCTGCTGCACGAGTTCCTCGTCGGAAAGCTCGGAAAGGATGATCTCGTCGTCGGACATTTTTTCCTCGGGCTCCTTGCTGCTCGAATGCTTGCTGCAGCTCAAAATCGATGCGCCAATACCTAACCCGCGAGGGCAAGGTAGCCATAGCTGATTTGCGACTTCCCGCAAAAGGAAAGCGACTGAAAAGTTGGCGGTTTTCTTGTCGAATTTGCGACAGGCGTTGGCGCTGGCGAGCCGTTTTCAATAGGGTGCATGGCTACGATCCGGAAAGAAGCGGCGGCGAACCGGCCGCGAGCCAATTCAGGCCCAAATCTAAAATCTATAGGAAGAACGATCATGAGCGATAACGCGGCAGTCGAGCAGGAAGCGTCGGGCGGACGACGCGGACGCGGCGCCAGCGGCGGCGCGGCGGCCAGGCGCGCGGCGCGCGCAGGCGGCGGTCCGGGCACCCAGCTCACCTACATCAAGCGCAAGATCAACGTCTACGAGGTCCTCGACGAGGAAGGCCTGGCGCTGATCGAGAAGAACACAGACACGGTGCTGGAAGAGATCGGCATCATCTTCCGCGACGACGCCGAGGCGCTCGCGCTGTGGAAAGAGGCCGGCGCCGATGTGAAAGGCGAGCGCGTGCATTTTCCCAAGGGGCTTTGCCGCTCGCTGCTCAAGACCGCGCCTTCGATCTACACCCAGCATGCGCGCAATCCGGAGCGTTCGGTGCAGATCGGGGGCAAAGGGACGGTGTTCGCGCCGGTCTACGGCCCGCCCTTCGTGCGCGACCTCGACGGCAACCGCCGCTACGCAACGCTTGAGGATTTCCAGAATTTCGTGAAGCTCGCCTATATGGCGCCGTCGATCCACCATTCGGGCGGCACGGTATGCGAGCCGGTCGACGTGCCGGTCAATAAGCGCCATCTGGACATGGTCTATTCGCATATCCGCTATTCGGACAAACCGTTCATGGGCTCGGTGACGGCGCCGGAGCGGGCCGAGGACACGGTGGCGATGGCCAAGATCGTGTTCGGCGAGGATTTCGTCGAGAACAACACGGTGCTGACCAGCCTGATCAACGCCAACTCGCCGATGGTGTTCGACGAGACCATGCTCGGCGCGCTGAAAGTCTATTCGCGCCACAACCAGGCCTGCATTGTCACGCCGTTCATCCTGGCCGGCGCGATGAGCCCGGTGACGGTTGCCGGAACGCTGACGCAGATCCTGGCCGAGGTGCTTGCCGGCGCCTCGTTCACGCAGCTGATCAGGCCCGGCGCGCCGGTGCTGTTCGGCACTTTCGCCTCGTCGATCTCGATGCAGTCGGGCGCGCCGACTTTCGGCACACCGGAACCGTCGCTGGTTTCCTATGGCGCAGCGCAGCTCGCCCGCCGGCTCGGCCTGCCGTTCCGCACCGGCGGCTCGCTCTGCGCCTCGAAGGTCCCAGATGCGCAGGCGGCCTATGAGAGCGCCAACACGCTGAACTCGACCATCCTTGCCGGCACCAACTTCGTGCTGCATTCGGCCGGCTGGCTCGAGGGCGGTCTCGCCTCCTGCTACGAGAAATTCATGATGGACATCGACCAGCTCGGCATGACGCAGAAATTCGCCGAGGGCGTCGACCTGTCGGAGAACGGCCAGGCGATGGACGCCATCCGCCAGGTCGGTCCGGGCAGCCACTATCTCGGCTGCGACCACACGCAGGCGAATTTCCAGACCGCCTTCTACCGCTCCAACATCGCCGACAACAATTCCTACGAGCAGTGGCTGGCCGAAGGCGAAAAGACAGCGCCGCAGCGCGCCAACGAGCTCGCCCGCCGCTGGCTGGAAAGCTACGAAGCACCGCATCTCGATCCGGCGATCGACGAGGCACTGAAGGATTTCATCGACAGGAAGAAGGCCTCGATGGCCGACGCCTTCACTTGAAAGGAGCCCGAGTCAGGCCGGGCTAAAGTCGCCAACATCATCCATAAGGAAGTCTGGCGGAGCGCGTTCTCCGACCCGGACAAGAAGGGATGATCTTTTCGCGCGGCACGATCGAAGGGACCGCGGCCGCGCTTGCCGCCCACGGCCTGATCCTTCGGGGCGGCTTTCGCTTCGCTAGTGATGAAGCCGTGCCTGCGGGGCTTTCAGGCGCGCCTGCCAAGTCCGCCCTCCTGGTCGGGCAGGCCGGCGTCGCACTCTGGCCGCACTTCCAGCGCTGGCTTGGGCAGCGGGCCAGCGGGATCGTCAACCCGCTCGACACCTGGTCGCGGGAGGTGATCGGCGCGGTGGCGCAAGCGTTCGGCGCTCGCGCCGTGTCGCCCTCCGACAGGCCCTATCTGCCGTTCCAGCAATGGGCGATGCGGGCGGAAGGGTTGAAGCCGTCGCCGCTCGGCATCCTCATGCATCCGCAGTATGGGCTCTGGCATGCCTATCGCGGCGCGCTGCTGTTCGAGGAAGAGATTTTCCTCCCCGAACCTCAAGAACCGATTCATCTCTGCGACACATGCGTCGAAAAACCCTGCATGAATTCCTGTCCGGTCGATGCCTATTCCGAGCAGGGTTTTGCCCATGAAGCCTGTCTTGGGCATGTGCGCGGCCCCGGAGGCGGCCTGTGCCGCACGAGCGGCTGCCTCGACCGCAACGCATGTCCCTACGGGGCGGACTATCGCTATCGGCCAGAGGTGCAGGCCTTTCATATGGCGGCCTTTGCTCGGCTGTAAGATGAAGGCCAACCGCACGAAATCTTGAACGCCAGGCTCCGGGATTGTCTTGCCGGGCCGCTCCAGCCGGATATCTATCGCGCGGACAGACGACGGAGAGCAGCATGGCCAAGCAAGAGATCGAGATCGAAACCCGGGACGGGAAGGCCAAGGCCGGGCTGTTCCGACCGGCGGCGGCGGCCAGGGCCGGCGTCATCCTCTACATGGATATTTTCGGCCCGCGGCCGACGCTCGACCAGATGGCCGAACGCCTCGCAGGGCATGGCTATGCCGTGCTGTTGCCCGATCTGTTCTATCGCAGCGTGCCCTATGGACCGTTCGACCCGAAGACTGCGTTTGCTGAGGATAGGACCAGGGCTCAACTGACGGCGCTGAGCGGTGGCACCACGCAAGAGATGACCATCCGCGACAGCGCGGCCTTCCTCGATGCGCTCACTGCCGAAGGCCTGGACGGGCCGGTCGGCGTCGTCGGCTATTGCATGGGCGGCGCGCGGGCTCTCAATGCCGCCGCGGCCTATCCCGACCGCATTGCTGCCGCCGCCAGCTTCCACGGCGGCAATCTGGCAAGCGACGTGCCCGACAGCCCGCACCGGAAGGCGGCGTCGATCAAGGCACGCATCTACGTCGGGGTCGCCGGCGCGGACCGTAGCTTTCCGCCGGAGCAATCAGCCCGGCTGGCAGAGGTGCTCAGGGTCGCCGAAGTCGACCACACGATCGAGAACTATGTCGGCGTCGGTCATGGCTGGTGCGTCAAGGACCACAGCGTCTATGACGAAGCGGGCGCCGAGCGCCATTGGAAGCGGCTGATCACGCTGTTCGCCGAAACCTTGGGGTAGGGTGCGGAGGCCGCCGCAAAAAAATCTTTCCATCGTCCCAAGGAATCGCCATTAGCCTTCGTCCAACAGGCAAATGACGGCGATGATGCTGGACGACAGCGAAGCCTCCGATGCCGAATTGATCGGGCGGGCGAGGGGTGGAGACAGGGGGGCTTTCGGCAAACTGCTCGAAAGGCACTATGGCTTCGTCTATCGCGCCGCCTATCGCTGGTGCGGCCGCAAGGCCGATGCCGAAGACATCGCCCAGGATGTCTGCGTGCGGCTCGGCCGGGCAATCCGCGACTATCAGGGCAATGGCGCGTTCACGACCTGGCTCTACGCCATGACACTGAACGCTTCGCGCGACATGATGCGCAAGCGCGCACGCGACAGCGCCAAGACCGAGGCCTTCGGCACGTATGCGCTGATCGCGGGGGAGGGCTCGGCGGAAGCCCAGGACCCGGCCGAGGCGCTGTGGGCGGCGGTGCGCATGCTGCCGGACAAGCAGCGCGACGCGGTGCTGCTCGTCTATGGCGAAGGGTTGAGCCACGCGGCTGCGGCCGAGGTGATGGCGATCTCGGAGGCGACGGTTTCCTGGCACATCCATGAAGCGAAGAAACGGCTGAAGCTGCTCATGCGCTCAGCCGGGGAAGTGTGACCATGGTCGACGACAACGAACTCGAAAGGCTGCGCAATCTGGCAGTTCCGGCGCCGGACAGCGAAGCGCAAACGCGTGCGTTGGCCGCCGCGATGCACGCCTTCGACTTGAACGAAAAAATTTCGACCGCCCCCCAAGGATCGCCGGCAGGTCTTCGTCTCACGGAGCGAGCACAAAGGCTCTGGAGAGAGATCATGCAACGGAAACTCATTGCCACCCCGGCCCTGACCGCGCTGGTCGCGCTGCCTATCGCCGGCTATGCCGCTTTTGAGATGCTGAGGGAGCAGCCGCCTGTTATTTCAAACGGGAAGGTCACCGAAACGGTGGCCGACAAGCCGGTTGCGCAGAAGCCGATACCGAACCAGCCCGCGATCAGCGAGCCGCTGGCGGCCGCGCCTGCCAAGGAGAAGAAGACCAGCGCCGACAGCGAGAGGCGCGTCGAAGACGAGGCGCAGGTCGCACCGGCATCGCCGCCGAAAACTGAATTGAGCCGATCCGATGATCGGACCAGGCAGGAA
>NZ_RZSR01000280.1:0-6235 GCF_004023265.1 Mesorhizobium sp. M1A.F.Ca.IN.020.06.1.1 | reverse complement strand
GGACGAAGCCTGTGCCAAGCCGCTCGTCGCCAGCAGACCGATAACGACCGCTCCTAGAGCAATTCCAGGAAAGGGACGTAACAGCTTTCCGTTCGCAATTGCATCAAAGCAAGACATACGCATCACGACAACTCTCCGCCCACCAACCGGAAATCCGCACCCTAGCGTCGGCGAATTGATGCCGGCTTGCGCGGAAACTTAACATTTTAGGGATTGATAAATCGCCAATGCGCGCCCTTGCCCCTGCTGCCATGCCGTATTACGGGACCGGCATGTTCAGGATCGGTGGTGAATTTGGCTGAGATACTTGGCGTCGGCGAGGCGATGGAAAGGGCGCTGGCGCTGCTCGAAGGCGGCGATGTTGTCGCCATCCCGACCGAGACCGTTTACGGACTGGCAGGTGACGCCACGAATGGGGCTGCCGTGGCGCGTATCTTCGAGGTCAAGGGTCGCCCGAGCTTCAACCCGCTGATCGCCCATGTCGCCGACCTCGCCATGGCAAACCGCATTGCTACATTCGATCCATTGTCAACAAAGCTGGCGGAAGCTTTCTGGCCCGGTCCGCTGACGCTGGTGTTGCCGCAGCCCGCGGAAAACGGCATCCATCCGCTCGTCACAGCCGGGCTTGACACGATCGCGCTGCGCATGCCGAGAGGCTTAGGCGGCGAGCTGATCGCGAGATTGGGCCGGCCGCTCGCGGCGCCCAGCGCCAATTCCTCCGGCAGGATCAGCGCCACGACGGCCGAGGCCGTGGCGGCTGATCTCGGCGAGAAGATCAAGCTGGTGGTCGACGGCGGCGCGACGCCCGTCGGCCTGGAATCGACGATCGTCAAGATCGAGGACGGCAAGCTGCGTCTGCTACGACCCGGCGGCATCGCTGCCCGGGACATTGAAGCGGTCGCCGGAATTGAGGTGATCCGCGGCGCTACCGGAATCCAGGCGCCCGGCATGCTCGCCTCGCATTACGCGCCGCGCGCATCGATGCGGCTCAACGTCGGCAAGCTCACGAGCGGCGAGGCGCTGCTCGCCTTCGGCCGCGCTCGCGCTGAAGGCTGGCAGGATGCCGTGGCGCTGCGCAATCTTTCCGAGGCGGGGAATCTGCGGGAGGCCGCCGCCAATCTGTTCGCCTATATGCAGGCGCTCGACCGCAGCGGCGCGCCCACTATCGCCGTCGAGCCGATCCCGGCCGACGGCTTGGGCGAGGCGATCAACGACCGGCTCGCGCGCGCCGCCGCCCCGCGTGACAAGATCGACTGAGCCTATCTCTTTGTTTTGAACGCAATTCCGGACGGAAAACCGCTTCACACTTTTCCTGGAATTGCTCTAGGTTTGGGCGCATGAACGACCAGCCCTTCGACCTCGATCCTGCCCTCATCGACCGCTTCGCTGCCATCGTCGGCGACAGATACGCGCTGCGTGATCAGGCTGACATCGCGCCATACATCACCGAACGGCGCGGCCTCTGGCATGGCCGGACACCGCTGGTGCTGAGGCCAGGCAGCGTCGAGGAAGTGAGCCGCATCATGCGGCTCGCTACCGAGACCGGCACGCCGGTCGTGCCGCAGAGCGGCAACACCGGGCTGGTCGGCGCCCAAGTGCCGGACAAGTCCGGCCGCGACATCGTGCTCTCGCTGTCGCGGCTGAACCGCATCCGCGAAATCGATGTCCTGTCGAACACCATCACCGCCGAGGCCGGCGTCATCCTGCAGACGCTCCAGGAAGCGGCCGACGCTGCCGACCGGCTGTTCCCGCTGTCGCTTGCAGCCCAAGGCTCCTGCCAGATCGGCGGCAATCTCTCTTCCAATGCCGGGGGCACCGGCGTGCTTGCCTATGGCAATGCGCGCGAGCTTTGCCTCGGCGTCGAAGTGGTGCTGCCGACCGGCGAAGTGTTCGACGATCTGCGCAAGCTGAAGAAGGACAACACCGGCTACGATCTGAAAAACCTCTTCGTCGGCGCCGAGGGCACCCTCGGCGTCATCACCGCCGCGGTGCTGAAGCTCTTTCCGAAGCCGAAGGGCAGGGAGGTTGCCTTCGCCGGCCTGTCGTCGCCCCAGGCAGCGCTCTCGCTGTTCAGCTTGGCGATGGATCGCGCCGGTGCTTCGCTCACGGCTTTCGAGCTGATCGCCAAACGGCCTTACGACTTCACGCTTAAGCATGGGCAAGGGATCACCCGACCGCTGGCGGATGACTGGCCGTGGTATGCCCTGATGCAGGTCTCTTCAGGTCGCTCGGAAGAAGATGGCAAGGCGCTGATCGAGGAGATTCTTTCGGCCGGCCTCGAGCAGGGCATCGTCGGCGATGCGGTGGTGTCGGCAAGTCTTGCCCAGGGCGACGCCTTCTGGAATTTCCGCGAGACGCTGCCCGAATGCCAGAAGCCGGAGGGCGCCTCGATCAAGCACGACATCTCGGTGCCGATCGCCTCGATCCCGGAGTTCATCGAAAAGGCGGCAGGCGTGGTCCAGACTGTCTGTCCCGGCGCCCGCGTCGTCTGCTTCGGCCACATGGGCGACGGCAATCTTCACTACAACATCTCTCGCCCGCTGGATTGGCAGGACGACCCGTTCCTTGAGCTCTACCACCCGATGAACAAGGCCGTGCACGATGTCGTGCGTTCCTTCCACGGCTCGATCTCGGCCGAGCACGGCATCGGCCAATTGAAGCGCGACGAGCTGATCGCCACGGCCCCGCCAATGGCGATCGATCTGATGCGCCGGGTGAAGGCGGCCTTCGACCCGGCCGGCATCATGAATCCCGGTAAGGTTATCTAATTCTTCCAACATCTTGTGGCTGGTCGCATTCCGATAACCATCGGCTCCGATCAGCAAAATTTAACTGACTTTCTTAAGCGCGGCGGTAAGAAGCGAGCGCTAATGTTTCCCGCATAACGAGGCCGGAAAAACCGGCCCGGAGAGAACCGGAAAACGGCCCTCAGGAGAAACAGGAAGGCATTCGAATGAACACTGGACTGAAGCCAGTCTGGGCGGGGCGCAACATGCGTCTCGACCCGTTTCGCCTGCCGCAGATGGTAAGCTATGCCACGCGCGACGACTATGGCGATGTAACCTTCACCATCGACCCGCGCGGCGCCGTCATTCGCCGCACGCTGGAGATGAGCGGCGTGCCGGCGATCATCGCGCTGCCCGCCAATGCCTTCCGTGGTGTCGCCGCCCGCGCCATGGAGGATCCGGACGGCAATGTCACCGTGACTTTGGAACTTCTGCACAATGATCCGATGCTGTCGGTGCCGCTTTTGGTCGCCGACGATCTCGACGACGTCGCCGCCGACTGGCGCGCCTGGGCCGACGCTTATCGCCTGCCGATGCTTCTGATCGAGGCCGACGGCGTCGCCCGCACGCTGGAGGAATCGCTGGGCGCCGCAATCAAAGCGCTGCCGCCGCAGGAACGCCGCCAGGGCCGTGTCTCCAACATGCGCCGCCCGCGCTTCCTCGCCCGCCGCAGGACCGGCAATCTCGGCCTGCGTCTCGTCGTCGGCGGTGAGGAGATTATCGCGCGCGAATAGCAGCGACCCTTCCCTTCTCCCCCCTGTGGGAGAAGGTGTCGCCGAAGGCGACGGATGAGGGGTTCTCCAGGAAACGCCGAGCTCTCACTCCGCTGAAACACCCTCAACCGTCTCGGCACTGCGCGCCGATCCACCCTCCCACGACAAGGGGAGAAGGAGAGGCGCTACACCAGCGGCTTCAGCACCACCCAAAACGCCCCGCCGATCAGCCCCAGAAAAATCAGCCAGCCGACCTGGTTGTTCGACTTGAACAGCTTCAGGCACTGATCGGGATCGTTGATGTCGAGCCGGATGATCTGGCGCGCCATATGCGCGCCGGCGGCAATCAGCCCGGCCAGCGCCGGCATCGGCACTTGAGCCGAGGCAAAGGCGATGGCGAAGCAGGCAAGCGTGCCGCCATAGAGCCCGGTGAGCCAGGTCTTCGTGTTGTCGCCGAACAGGCGTGCCGTCGAGCGCACGCCGACGATGGCGTCGTCTTCCTTGTCCTGATGCGCGTAGATCGTGTCGTAGCCGATCACCCACAGGATCGAGCCGATATAGAGCATGATGGCGGGGCCATCGAGATCGCCGAACTCGACCGCCCAGCCCATCAGCGCGCCCCAGGAGAAGGCGAGCCCGAGCACGAATTGCGGCCAATTGGTGATGCGCTTCATGAACGGGTAGATCGCGACAATGGCCAGCGAGGCGATGCCGAGCGGAATGGCGAAGCTGTTGAACTGCAAAAGCACTGCGAGCCCGACCAGCGCCTGGATGATCAGAAACGCCCAGGCCTGGCGGCGCTTCACCTTGCCGGCCGGCAGCGGCCGCGAGCGGGTGCGCTCGACCTGGTTGTCGATGTCTTCGTCGACGATGTCGTTGTAGGTGCAGCCGGCGCCACGCATGGCGACGGCGCCGATGAAAAACAGGAACAGGTACCAGGGCGCGGGCAACAGCGTCAGCAGCGGATCCGTCGGCCGCGGATAGGCGCTGGCCGCAAGAGCCGCCGACCACCAGCAGGGCCACAAGAGCAGCTGCCAGCCGATCGGCCGGTCCCAGCGCGCAAGCTGCGCATAGGGCCACAGCCAGCGCGGCAGCACCCGGTAAACCCAATGGCCGCTCGGCGCGTCCGCGACGCGGCCCTGGGCTGCTTTCGACTGGATGGTTTCCATCGTGCTGGAGTGGCAGCAGCGATGGGCGCCGTCAAGCAGCCGCGTTGTCGCTCAGGCAGTGAAAACATCGTGACTGGCGAACCATGCTTTCGCTGTCTCGATGAAGGCGAGTGCCGCCTTCGATAGGCGCAGGCGCGCGTCGCGGGCGAGAACAATGCGCTGCATGGGAAGCACATCAAGCCCGGCCAGAAGTTGCGCGAGGACTGGTTCCCTGTCGTTTTCCGGAGCTGAGTCGACTTTGGATTGGGCCGGGCGGGATCGGTTTCCCATCGGCAAATTGCCTCATTGCGTCTTGATGTGGGCAATCTTCCCGTGTGCAATCGCCCCCCGAAACGCCAAGATGCCTTGACCCGTCGCCCTTGGACCAATAGCGGGTTCGGGGAGACGATCAGCAAGAGGTGGCCATGAACGTTCTTCTTCTCGGCTCCGGCGGCCGCGAACATGCGCTTGCCTGGAAGATCGCCGCGTCGCCGCTGCTGACGAAGCTCTATGCTTCGCCCGGCAATCCCGGCATCGGCCGTTTCGCCGAACTGGTCAAGCTGGACATCGCCGACCACTCCACTGTGGCCGCCTTCTGCCAGGAGAAGAAGATCGACCTCGTCGTGGTCGGTCCGGAAGGGCCGCTGGTGGCTGGCATTGCCGATGATTTGCGCGCCTGGGGCATCCGCGTCTTCGGCCCCTCCAAGGCGGCGGCGCGGCTCGAAGGCTCGAAGGGCTTTACCAAGGATCTTTGCGCCAAGTTCAACATCCCGACCGCAGCCTATGGCCGCTTCGGCGATCTCGCCGCGGCCAAGGCCTATGTCGAAAAGATGGGCGCGCCGATCGTCATCAAGGCTGACGGCCTTGCCGCCGGCAAGGGCGTCACCATCGCCATGAAGCTGGAGGAGGCGCTTGCCGCGCTCGACGCCTGTTTCGACGGCGCTTTTGGCTCCGCCGGCGCCGAGGTCGTCGTCGAGGAATATCTGACCGGCGAGGAGGCGAGCTTCTTCTGCCTCTGCGACGGCGCCACCGCGCTGCCCTTCGGCACCGCGCAGGACCATAAGCGCGTCGGCGACGGCGATACCGGTCCGAACACCGGCGGCATGGGCGCCTATTCGCCGGCGCCGGTGATGACGCCCGAGATGACCGAGCGCACCATGCGCGAGATCATCGAGCCGACGATGCGCGGCATGGCCAATCTCGGCGCGCCTTTCGCCGGCATCCTCTTCGCCGGTTTGATGATCACCGACCAAGGCCCCAAGCTGATCGAGTACAACACCCGCTTCGGCGATCCCGAATGCCAGGTGCTGATGATGCGGCTGAAGGACGACCTGCTCGTCCTGCTCAACGCCGCTGTCGACGGCCAGCTCGCGCACATGTCGGTCCGCTGGAGCGACGACGCGGCCCTGACCGTGGTGATGGCGGCGAGGGGCTATCCCGGCACGCCGGAAAAGGGCTCGGTCATCCGCGGTCTCGACGAGGCCGCCAGCGACGGCGCCGAAATCTTCCACGCGGGCACCGCCATCAATGGCGGCGCGCTCGTCGCCAATGGCGGCCGCGTGCTCAACGTCACCGCAACCGGCGCAAC
>NZ_RZSR01000279.1:0-6239 GCF_004023265.1 Mesorhizobium sp. M1A.F.Ca.IN.020.06.1.1 | reverse complement strand
GGCGTAGCTCGCGGCAGCCAGCAGGCCGGATGCGGTTTCGGTGATGATCGGCAGGATCTTTATGCCGCCATCCGGCAAGCCGCTTTCGGCCTCGTGCACCCGAAGCTTGGCCGCGAGCTGCTGGACATCCTGTCCGCTGTTCGACTTCGGCAGCATGATGCCGTCGGGTTTCACCGGGACGAGCGCCGCAAGATCATCGTCGGTCAGGCCGGTCGACAGATCGTTGACGCGTACGTAGATGTCGGAGCTGGTCTGCTGTCGGTGGCCGGCGATGAGGTTCGCCGCGACTTTGCGGGCGGCCGCCTTGTTGCCGGCGGCGACCGAATCCTCAAGGTCGACGATGACCACGTCGGCGCCGGCGCCAAAGCCCTTTTCCAGCTTGCGCTCGGAATCGCCCGGCACGAAGAGCAGCGAGCGCATCAGGACGCCTTCTTCATCATCATCGCCTGCCTCGTGCATTTGGCGACAAGAACATCGTTCTGATTATAGGCGCGGTGCTCGAATTCGACGATGCCGCGATCGGGCTTCGACCTGGACTCGCGCACCGAAACGACCGTCGTCTCGACGCGAATGGTGTCGCCGTGGAAAACCGGGTGCGGGAAGACGGTCTCCTTCATGCCGAGATTGGCGACAGTGGTGCCGACGGTGATATCGTTCACCGAGATGCCGATCATCAGGCCGAGCGTGAACAGCGAATTGACCAAGGGCTTGCCCCATTCGCTCTTCGCGGCGAAGTCGAAGTCGATGTGGAGCGGCTGCGGGTTCAGCGTCATCACCGAGAACAGCATGTTGTCGCTTTCGGTGACGGTCTTGCGCAGCGTGTGCCGGAAGACGCGGCCGGCGACGAACTCCTCCAGATAAAGCCCGGCCATGGTCGATCTCCTCCGCTATTCCTGTTTGATAGGCGTTGGTTGCAAAGCCATCAAGCCGGTTAAGAAACATGGTGAACCGTTCGTAAACCATTTTCAGCTTACCGTTCCCAACGGGGCCGAAACGTTTCGGCAAGGGCGTAGCTGATCGGCATGGTTGTTTCGCATTTTCTAAAGTGGATCGATAAGGCAAGGGTTTCCGAGCGCGCCGCCGCCGCGAGCGCGCTGGCCCGCGCCTACATCAATTCCGACCTGCCGTTCGAGGATCGCTGCGCCGCCGAGGCGGCGCTCACGCTGCTGCTCGACGACGTTTCCGCCAAGGTCCGGCAGGCGCTCGCCGAAGCGCTGTCGATGAGCCATCACGCCCCGCCGCAGGTGATCGCAGCACTCGCTTCCGACCAGCCGGAAGTGGCGGCGCTGGTGCTGGCGCGTTCGCCTTTGCTTACCGATGCCGATCTCATCGACCGCGTCGCCTGCGGCCAGAAGGCCACCCAAAAGCTGATAGCCAACCGTCCGGTCGTCTCGATGTCGCTGGCGGCAGCCATCGCCGAGATCGGCGAGCCGGAAGCCTGCGCCACGCTGATCGCCAACAGCGGCGCCGATATTGCATCGCTGAGTTTCCGCCGCATGGCCGAACGGCACGGCCACCTGCCGCTCGTGCGTGAGGCGCTGATCGCCGACGCGCGGCTTCCCGCCGACTGCCGGCACATGCTTCTGGTCAAGCTCGGCGAGACGCTGAAGGGATCGCCGCTGGTGCTGGCACTGATGGGAGCGGCACGGGCAGACCGCGTGATGCGCGACGCCTGCGTGAAGGCTTCGGTGACGCTGATCGAGGGCACCCGCGCCGAGGAGCACGCCGCGCTGATCGAGCATCTCAGACTGCGCGGCGATCTCACCGCGAGCTTCATCATCCGCACCGTCGCGCATGGCAAGGTCGACTTCTTCGGCTCGGCCCTGGTGGCGCTTGCCCAACAATCCGAGCAGCGGGTGAGGGCGTTGCTGGCCGGCGGGCACGACGTTGCGCTGCAGGCGCTGTTCCGCAGCGCAGGCCTCGCCGCCGTCACGCACGGCATCATCCTGTGCGCGCTGAAGATCTGGCGCGAGGTCGCCAACGGCAAGCGTGTCGCCGGCGTGCAGGAGGTGAGCTGGCTGATGTTGAAGGAACTCGGCGGGCAATCGGCCGAGGGCGATCTCGCCGGACTGGTGAAGTCGATCCATCTCGACGCGCTGCGTGAGAACGCGCGCGGGCATGCGCTGGCAATTGCCGCCGCCTAGCGCATGTCGGTATCAGGTGTGGCCGGACTGCAAATGGCAGCTTCCTGCTCGATGCTCACGTATCCCGGCCCGGCCCGTCTAAGGGTGCCCCTTCGCGAAAAAATCCGGATAATCCTGCATCGCGGCAGCGATGATGCGCAGTGAGGCCGCGACCTGAAGCATTTCCGGCCGGTCGCTGCGACCGGCGATGCTCGCCGCATATTCCCGCGCCACGGCGATGGTCGAGGTCTGCGGCTCGCCATGCCTCCCGAACAGCAATTCCCGCGCCAAGCCGCGCAGGAAGTTGCCGATCGACTCCACCGTCTCGCGTGGAACGGCGGAGTTCAGTTGCGCCTGGCGCAGCCGGAGCACTTCGAGGCCGACGGTCACGGCGGCAATGCTGCCGCCAAGAATAGGGTCGCCTTTCCTCCCGGTCTGCTGCAGTTGCGGCATCAACTGGTTGATCCGGTCATAGACCAGGCTTTCGAAGGCCGAACGCCTGGGGACGCGCTCATGCAGGCAAAGGCGCGCCAGGTCCTCGCGCATCGCCGTCGAGATGCGCTCAACAGTGGCCCAGGGATTGGCCGGCAGAACGACGATGAAGACGCCGATGGCGATCAGGATGCCGACCAGGATCGATGCCGATCCGGCGAAGAACGGGCCGGGATCATAGGTCATCATCTGGTGCGGGCTGAGGAAAGCCAGGAAATTGATGGCGAAGGCGGTGGCCACGCCGACATGCCGCGGATTGGCCATGCCGAGCGCTGCCGGCACCAGGATCGGCACGACAAAGAGGGTGAACCAGCCGAAGCCGGGCAGCGCCGGCATTGCGATCTGGCCGACGAGGAAAGCGAAAGGCAAAGCGAGGAGCGTTCCGGTGAAGAAGCCCCAGGCCGACTGAACCGGATCGGGACGTGCCGCGAACAGGCTGGAGACGACGGCGACGAGAATGACGGTGCCCGCCGCCTCCGACCATTTGGTGGTCAGCCAGAAGGCGGCCACCAGAAGCGTGGCGAGCGCGGCGCGCACCGCATTGCGCCAGGCCGCATGATAGTCGCGGTGCACGACCAGGGCCGGCTGCTGCCGCTCACGAGACGTTCGGGAAACCGGCGAGCGAAGCGCATCCAAGCCGCGCATCACCTGCTTCAGCGCCTCCGCGAAATCGGCGGCAATGGTGAGGCGGGTGATGGTGCCGACCTTGTCTTCACCGGGATCGGTGGCCACCGGCGCCGTTTCTCTTGCCCTGATCGCGATTGCCTCGAGCCGGGCCACCCATGGGCCGGTGTCGTCCAACGCGTCGCGCGTCGTAGCGAGTTCCCCGACGATTGCCTTCAACTCGCTGCGAACAGGGATGAGCGTCGCATTCTCCGGCGCGGCATGGGTATGCAGCGCGCGGGCCGCCGAGAGCGCCCACAGGAGCTGTCCGATCGTGCGCCGGACCGGATGGGCGCGGGTCGCGAAGCTCGGCGCTTCGAGGCGCGCATAGGTGCGCATTTCGGCAAGTGTCTGGGCATCGGTGATCAGCTTGCGCTGGAGAGCGGCAAGACCGGCCGGATCGCCGTCGGAAAAGGCGCCTGAGGCGTAGTCGGCGAGATCGAGAATGCTGCGTTTCAGCCTGGAGATGATGGCGTCCGCCGCGAGCTTCGGCAGGATCAGCCGGCTGGTGACGCCGGCGCAGACGATGCCGAGCACAATTTCGGCGCAGCGCGCGACAGCGAGATCGACGACGAGATGCGCCTGCCCGAATGCCGGCAGACTGATGATCATCGCTGTATAGCCGGCAAGGGCGGCGCCATAGGCTTCCGGATTGCGCAGCAGCGAGGAAACGAGGGTGCTGACGCCGATCCATAGTGCCAGCACCGTCACCAAGAGCCAGGGATTGGTGCCGAACAGCGATGTGATGCCGATCGCCGCCAGGCCGCCGGCCAGCGTACCGAGCAGGCGGTAGAAGCCTTTCGCCAGCACCATGCCGGCGACCGGCTGCGCGACGATGAACACCGTCATCATCGCCCATTGCGGATGATCGAGCTTTAAGGCGTAAGCGGCAAGCAGCGCGATCAGCCCGGCAGAAACCGTGCGCAGGGCGAAGATCCAGTCCGAGCGCGTCGGCTGGGTCAGCTGACTTAACGGTGTCCCGGCTAGATCCTTCAGCCGCGTCCAGGTCACATGCAAGTCTCCGTGCCGGAGCCTGTTATGGACCAGTCCGCGTTCAGATATCCAGCACGTCGGCCTCGGCGAATTCGGCACGTTCCTGGATGAAGCGGAAGCGGGCCTCGGGCTTGGTGCCCATCAGCGCGTCGACGGCGTCCTTGGTCGCCTGCTCGGCATCGATCACGTCGACCCTGAGAAGCGTGCGCTTCCTCGGGTCCATCGTGGTTTCCTTGAGCTGCGAGGCCATCATCTCGCCAAGGCCCTTGAAGCGGCCGATCTCGACTTTGCCGCGCCCGGTGAATTCGGTGCGCAGCAATTCGTCCTTGTGCGCGTCGTCACGTGCATAGGCCACCTTACCGCCCTGACGGATCGAATAGAGCGGCGGCACGGCCATATAGAGATGGCCACCGCGGATCAGGTTAGGCATCTCCTGATAGAAGAAGGTGATCAAAAGCGAAGCGATATGCGCGCCGTCGACGTCGGCGTCGGTCATGATGATCACGCGGTCGTAGCGCAGGTCCTCGTCGCGATATTTCGAGCGCGTGCCGCAGCCGAGCGCCTGAACCAGGTCGGAAATCTGCTGGTTGGCGGCAAGCTTGTCGTTGCCGGCGCTGGCGACGTTGAGGATCTTGCCGCGCAGCGGCAGCACCGCCTGGCTGGCGCGGTCGCGTGCCTGCTTGGCCGAGCCTCCGGCCGAGTCGCCCTCGACGATGAAGATCTCGGCGCCGGCCGCGGCGTTCTGCGTGCAGTCGGCGAGCTTGCCCGGCAGGCGCAGCTTGCGTACGGCGCTCTTGCGCGAGACTTCCTTTTCCTGACGCCGGCGCACACGCTCATCGGCGCGCGCGATCACCCATTCGAGAAGCTTCGAGGCTTCCTGCGGGTTGTCGGCCAGCCAGTGGTCGAACGGGTCGCGGATGGCGGTTTCAACGATGCGCATCGCCTCGATGGTGGCCAGCCTGTCCTTGGTCTGGCCAACGAATTCCGGCTCTCGGATGAATACCGACAGCATACCGGCGGCCGAGATCATGACGTCCTCGGTCGTGACGATCGAGGCGCGCTTGTTGCCGATGAGATCGGCATATGCGCGAAGCCCGCGCGTCAGCACGTTGCGGAAGCCCGCCTCATGCGTGCCGCCCTCGGGAGTGGGAATCGTATTGCAGTAGGAGTTGAGGAAGCCGTCGCCGCCGAACCAGGTCACCGCCCATTCCAGCGAGCCGTGGCCGCCCTGCTTGTCGCTTTTGCCCGCGAAGACTTCGCGCGTGACCTGGAATTCGTCGCCGACGGTGGCCTTGAGGTAGTCTTTGAGGCCGCCCGGGAAATGGAACTCGGCTTTGGCCGGAGTTTGATCCTTTTCCTTGATCAGCGAGGGATCGCAGGTCCAGCGGATCTCGACGCCGCCGAACAGATAGGCCTTCGAGCGCGTCATGCGGTAGAGCCGGGCCGGCTCGAAGGCGGCGCCCTTGCCGAAGATCTGCTCGTCGGGATGGAAGCGGGTCCTGGTGCCGCGGCGGTTGTGCACCTCGCCGAGGTGCTCCAGCCCGCTCACCGGAACGCCGCGCGAGAAGCGCTGGCGATAGAGCTGGCGCCCGCGCGCGACCTCGACCTCGAGGTGGTCGGACAGCGCGTTGACGACGGATACGCCGACGCCGTGCAGACCGCCGGAGGTCTCGTAGACCTTGGAGTCGAACTTGCCGCCCGAATGCAGCGTCGTCATGATGACTTCGAGCGCCGGCTTCTTGAACTTCGGATGCGGATCGATCGGAATGCCGCGGCCATTGTCGGTGACGGTAAGAAATCCGTCCGCCGAAAGCTCGACGTCGATGAAGGTGGCGTGGCCGGCCACCGCCTCGTCCATCGAATTGTCGATGACCTCGGCGAAGAGGTGATGCATCGCCTTGTCGTCGGTGCCGCCGATATACATGCCTGGGCGGCGGCGCACCGGCTCCAGCCCCTCAAGCACCTCGA
>NZ_RZSR01000278.1:0-6246 GCF_004023265.1 Mesorhizobium sp. M1A.F.Ca.IN.020.06.1.1 | reverse complement strand
GCTAAAGCGCGCCGCATGACGACGCCCCTCGACCACATCCGCAATTTCTCCATCGTCGCCCATATCGACCATGGCAAATCCACGCTTGCCGACCGGCTGATCCAGCTCACCGGCGCGCTGGAAGAGCGCGACATGAAGGAGCAGGTGCTGGACTCGATGGACATCGAGCGTGAGCGCGGCATCACCATCAAGGCCCAGACCGTTCGGCTGAACTACCGCGCCAAAAACGGCGAGGATTATGTGCTGAACCTCATCGACACGCCCGGCCATGTCGACTTCGCCTATGAAGTGTCGCGCTCTTTGGCCGCCTGCGAGGGCTCGCTGCTGGTGGTCGACGCCTCGCAAGGGGTCGAGGCGCAGACCTTGGCCAATGTCTACCAGGCGATCGACAACAACCACGAGATCGTCGTGGTGCTGAACAAGGTCGATCTGCCGGCGGCCGAGCCCGAGCGCATCCGCGAGCAGGTCGAGGAGGTGATCGGCCTCGACGCCTCCAACGCGGTGCTGATCTCGGCCAAGACCGGCCTGGGCGTGCCGGACGTGCTGGAGGCGATCGTCCACCAGCTGCCGCCGCCGCGCGAGGGTGACATTGCGGCACCCCTGAAAGCCATGCTGGTCGACAGCTGGTACGACGCCTATCTCGGCGTCATCGTTCTGGTGCGCATCATCGACGGCGTGATGAAGAAGGGCCAGACCATCCGCATGATGGGCACCGGCGCAAAGTATCTCGTCGAGCGCACCGGCGTCTTCAAGCCGGCCCGCGTCAATGTCGACGAGCTCGGCCCCGGCGAATTCGGCTTCTTCACCGGCTCGATCAAGGAAGTGGCCGACACCCGCGTCGGCGACACCATCACCGAGGACCGCCGCCCGACGCAAAAGGCGCTGCCCGGCTTCAAGCCGGCGCAGCCGGTGGTGTTCTGCGGCCTGTTCCCTGTCGACGCCGCCGATTTCGAGGATCTGCGCGCCGCCGTCGGCAAGCTGCGCCTCAACGACGCCTCCTTCTCCTATGAAATGGAGACCTCCGCCGCGCTCGGCTTCGGCTTCCGCTGCGGCTTCCTCGGGCTGTTGCACCTGGAGATCATCCAGGAGCGGCTGGAGCGCGAGTTCAACCTCGACCTCATCGCCACCGCGCCTAGTGTCGTCTACCGCATGAACCTCATCGACGGCACGACTAAGGAGTTGCACAACCCGGCCGACATGCCCGACGTGGTCAAGATCGCCTCGATCGAGGAGCCGTGGATCCGCGCCACGATCCTCACGCCGGACGACTATCTCGGCGGCATCCTGAAGCTTTGCCAGGACAGGCGCGGCATCCAGGCCGATCTCTCCTATGTCGGCAAGCGTGCGATGCTGACCTACGATTTGCCGCTCAATGAGGTCGTGTTCGACTTCTACGACCGGCTGAAGTCGATCTCCAAGGGCTACGCCTCCTTCGACTATCACCTGACCAACTATCGCGAGGGCGACCTGGTGAAGATGTCGATCCTGGTCAATGACGAGCCGGTCGACGCGCTGTCCATGCTGGTGCACCGCTCGGCCGCCGAAAAGCGCGGCCGCGCCATGTGCGAGAAGCTGAAGGAGCTGATCCCGCAGCACTTGTTCAAGATCCCGATCCAGGCGGCCATCGGCGGCCGCATCATCGCCCGCGAGACCGTCTCGGCGCTCAGGAAGGACGTCACCGCCAAATGCTACGGCGGCGACGTGACCCGCAAGCGCAAGCTGCTCGACAAGCAGAAAGAGGGCAAGAAGCGGATGCGGCAGTTCGGCAAGGTGGATATCCCGCAGGAGGCGTTTATCCAGGCGCTGAAGATGGGGGATTGAGCCTGCAGTTAGGCCCGCGCTCGTTCACGCGCTCGTCTGGTCAAACTTATGATGTTCGGCCTTGCACCGCCTCTCCGCATTTGGAGACCTATTCTAAACAGTTCCGGGACTTCGAAGCGACCATCCTCTTGATATGCGACGCCGTATTTCTCTAGATTTTCCAAATCAATGTCTGACAAGCCCACGGTTTGAGCTTCTATGCGAGTAAATGGGGTAACAAACCCAGGTGTCTTTTTAAATTTTTCGAATATAGTCTCCAGCTGTGCGACCTCCTTTGGATATTCTTCTACTTTCTTTTCGCTTGTAAAATCGACGGCGGTTTTAAGCGCCGAGGGCGCTAGCAGTCTGTCCTCAAGTTTTACTCCCCGTGAATGCTTTGCGGCTTCACTCACAAAGCGAACTAGGTCTCTGGCCGTGAGTCGTCCCGTAAGATCAGTAAGTACCGAAATAACCCATTCAGTTGTTCTCGCTTCGCGGCTATCATCCTTTCCAAGTTTCATGCCCCATATCCGCCGTAAGTCCCTCTCCTGCAGTTCAGATGAGGAATGTGAGAGCCGCCAGTCACTTGACCATATCCTAGGGATGGCCCCGCTGTTGCTCACTAACCAGACGACCAATTCCTTTATGTCTATGTCCCGCCAAGTTAGGGCATAGTTTGAATAGACGGCGCGGAATTGCGCTGCATTCTGCGTGATTGCGGCTTGGATCATGTCCGCACGTACAAACGCAACATAACCGACTGGTCGGCCCGCCTCCTCCCGCAGCCTCAAAGGTACATCGACGAGAAGCGAGGCTAGGGCCGCAGCCTCATTTGCTTTATTGAACGGGTCGGTCAATACCTCTTCGAGCCCTTCTATGAGCACAACAGGCCGCATCATTGATGTCTTTGCTGCAGAAAGAAAATCAGCCCAGGCCGTATCGCCTCTGAACCCCGCCGACGCTGCTATTTGAGATAACCAGAAGCCTAACCAGTCGCTTTGTGCCGACGTTGCCAGGAGAGCTCGAATTGCCTGGGTGGTTTCCGAGAGCGTTGATGGCTTCTCTCCGGTCAGACTGCTGCTAGCTTGAATCCTTCTATCGGCGACGAGCGATGTGATTCTGTCGCTGGTGAGCGAACCGAACATGGGTATGAAAGAACCTTCAAACGAACTCTGATTTGTGGTCTGGAGGGCTGCCACAGCAGCTCTCCAGCTGCCTCGCTCTAGAAGGAACCGTGCAGTAAGTGTCTTTCCTGTTCCCTTAGCTCCTTCAACAACCACGACAGGCGGTTGGCTTAAAAAGTCGGTAGCAAGCCGTTCAAGGGGGGGAGTTACAAGTGGGGTTGCAAGCTCGTCAGCGGTCTCTGCAAACGTCAACTTGAAAGCGAATTCCTCCAATTGCCGACAACGCTTGTCTGCCTCTTGTGGTGGCGTAGCAACTATCGGCCCCTGTTGATCTAATTCGTTAAACGCTTCCCATCCGGACCAATTTGCCATTTCAGATTTGAGCTGCGTAAGGAAGCTAGATGCAGAAAGCTCTCTTACGAAGGTATCCCACTCGCCGGACATACCGATAAGCTCAGCCATATGTGGAATGAACCCGACAGCGACGGGGCTTGCCTCGATATAATCATTGTCGGCAAACGAAGGGAACTCCTCAGCCGCACTCAAGGTGAGCCGTCCTGCAAGATCGCCGCGATATTTAAAATCGCCGAAACGAGACAACGGAAGTTGGTTAAACAATACGAACGGCTGCCGCCCTGGAACGCCGGTCTGTTCTTCGAGCATACCAAGCGTCCGCATCATACTTGTTAGGGCGGCTACAGACTGGCCCGACGTGCTCGAGACGAACACTCGATCAACAGATGGATCGGCGAGAAACTGGATCGATACATCGACCAAACCTGCGCGTAGGTCTACCACTGCCGCGTTGCATCCTAAATGCGCTGCTAGATCGCGTACCAAGTCCGGAACAACGAAGGGATCATTGCTACGAGCAGCCTGCAAATTTTCAGGCCTGATTGCAAAGCCCGATAGGTCATCAAGCAGACGTTTGACAGGCAGTACGTAGATTCCATTTACCAACTGGTCGACCATTCGCGTCGCAACGAAGTCGATGGTGGATGAAAAACCATCCGATCGATCAGCATGGGCGAGAGCTAGAAAATCTTCTAACGAAATCGTGAAACCAGATTTTCTGCTTTGAAGTAGAAAGCTAACTCCAGGGGCTTCGAAGTCAGCGTCAACTAACAAAACCGGCCCAGCATTTCTATTTGCCAATTCAAGTGAAAACGCCAATGCGGTTGTTGTTCTTCCAACGCCTCCTTTGACACTGTGGAACGCAAATATTGACGGTCCCCATTTTTCCGTTCGAACTGGAAAGTCAATATCAAAATACCGCTCCCCGCTGAGGGCAGCACTAGGTTCGAAAATCTTCTTTGTAGGCTCAATCTCAAGGCTTCGCACTATAGCGACTGGAAGCGTTTCCATGCCATGCGGCGCTGAAAGCTCGATGCGCATGTCTAGTTCGTCAGATGCATTCAACCAACTTCCGAACACCGCTTTGAGCCAATCACGCATCGCGGTTTCATCAGCATCTCGCGTGATGACGATTTCCAATCCGCTCCAATAGGCAGATGTAGAGATTAGCCCATTGGGTGGGGATAATGGTCCGCCAACGAGGTCAATGCTGGACAATCTCCGTGCGACATCCACCCACGAAATCAGTTCGGCTACTCGCAAAGAGTCGCGTACAATCATTTGGGCAGTTCCTTCTCCAAGTACGCGGTGACCTGTGCCAGGTAACCAGTAATATCGGCTTCATCCGCAATGTCGATTGTCAACCCGTATCTCCAAGCCTCATGGGCTTGGCTCAGTGAGAATCGCTGCCCGCCCGTCCCATCCTTAAAACCAGGAACGCACCTAAAGGTCGCCTTCGGCGGGGCAGGCACTCTAGCCGCCGGCACCTTCAAGCGAGCAATCATATCTGCGATCCTATGGCCAAAGAATTCGACATGTTCGACTCCTCCAATGATTTCATGCCGAAATGGTATTTTTGCAGTTTTACTTAGTAGATATTTCAAACCTACCTCTGCTGCATAAAAATGGAGGAGATTGGCGTGGCCGACTGAAGGTATCTCGCCCCGCGCTTTTGCGCCGCGGGCCGCCGAAATACTCGCGAGCAAATTCCAGAAATTTTTGCGATGTTCGTCCTGAAGCACTTTCAGCATGAGCGAATTGCTACTCTCGTTTTGATTAAAGCCAATGCCGTGTGGCTAGTCGGCGCGACTCAGAAGCCACAAAAGGCTACAATACACAAATGCAGTACTACTACACGATCTGAAGCGGGGCAGCCTCGCGTTCCCGTTGCTTTGTCGTGCTTCACCATCCCCCCACATCGGCGTATCCTCTCCCCGGCTCGGGGAGACATCGCATGCGCTCCACCTCGGACACCGTCGCCGCGATCGGCCTCGCCATCGGCGGCGCTTTTGGCTTGGCGGGCACCTTCGTTGCCAGCGACGCGCTGCGCGAGACGCTGTGGACCATCGATGGCGTGGGGGTCGTCGTCGCGGCAGCACTTCTCACCATGAAATACCAGCGGCTCGGCAATGATGTCGTTGCGGCCGGCTTCCTCACCTACCTCGCCGGCGAAAGCCTGCTTCTGGCCGGCAATGCGGCGGGCCTTGAGGCCAGCGTGCCTTCCTATGTCGGCGGCATTTGCCTCTGGGCGGCGGGGCTGGTCATGGTCAGCGCACAAGCGACCTTCGCGCTCTGGATGCGGCTCACCGCTTTCGTCGCGGCCCTGCTCTTCGTCGTCTCGGCGGCGATGATCCTGTGGGGCGCGCCGCTGCTGCCCACATCCGCGCCCTTGCCCGCCGCCGGCTATCCGTTCCTGGTCCTCACCTTCATCGGCTGGATCTGGACGCTGCTGAAACCGGAACGGTGAGCGGCCGAAAAATGGCCGCGCCGCTCGAAATCCGCAACAGCGCCTCCGGCAAGATCCTGCCGGCGGTGGGACCGTTCCTGATCGGCGGCATCTTTGGCTTCGGCGCGCTGCAGGGCCTCGCCTCGGGCGCGTCCGGCGGCCATGTGCTGTGGATCGCGCTGCTCGGCGTCGCCTTCCTTGCGCTCGGCGTCTTCATTTCGCGCGGCGCTTTCGACAATTCGGTCAAGGTCACGCTTGATCAGCGCGGTTTCCGCGATGCTCGCGCCGGCGACGTGCTGGTGCCGTGGAACAAGGTGCGGAGCGTGCGCCTCGCCTCCGGCGGCAAGGGTGCGGCGATGCTCAATTTCGAGCTCACCGAGGAGCCGCCCGACGCGATCAAATACGCCGCCGCCAACGCCTTCGGCCTGATGCCCTTCGGCAAGACCACCGTGCATATGGAGATCTCCTCGCTCGACATCCACGAACAGGACTTGATCGAGGCGGTGAAGAAATTCGCGCCGC
>NZ_RZSR01000277.1:0-6267 GCF_004023265.1 Mesorhizobium sp. M1A.F.Ca.IN.020.06.1.1 | reverse complement strand
GCCCTATCTGGTGGCACACCGCGCCGACCTGCAGACGGCGCTGACGGCGCGGATGGCGGAGCATCCCGAGATCCAACTCCTCACCGGCGCGCGGGTGACGGACGTTGCCGTTCAGCCGCAAAACATCACCGTCACCGCCGAAACGGATAGCGGCAACATCGAGGCCGCCGGCGGCCTGCTGATCGGCGCCGACGGCGTCTGGTCGTCGGTTCGCAGGCTGCTTGCGGGTCGAGAGCCGGCTTTCGGGAAGAACCGCTTCTCGGGCGAGCTGGCCTGGCGCGCAACGGTCGCATCGACAAGCGCCGCCGGCCAGGCTTTTGCAGCAATCGCCGCCGGCGACTGCATCACCGCCTTCCTCCATCCCGGCTTCCATATGGTCGCGTATCCGGTGAGCAAGGGCAGCGCCTTCAACCTGGCCGCTTTCACCAGAGGCGATCGCATCGCCGAAGGCTGGTCCGGCCATGCGGACCCCGCCATCCTCGCCAGCGCCATGCGCGGTACGTCGCCCGCGCTGGCAAGGCTTGCCGGACTTGCCGGGCCATGGACGGCGTTTCCGATCCACACCGTCGAGCAACGTCGCTGGACGATGCCGAAGGGCGTAGCCCTGATCGGAGACGCGGCGCACGCCATGACCCCGTTCGCGGCGCAGGGCGCGGCGATGGCGATCGAGGATGCCGCGATGCTCGCCGATCTGGTCGCCGAATTCGACGGCGATCCGCGGCAGAGCCTCACCACATGGGAAAATCTCAGGCGCCCGCGCATCGAGAAGGTGCTCAGACGCGGCGCGCTCAACCGCATGGCCTGGCACGCCTGGGGCCCGGTTGCAATCGCGCGCAACCTGGTGCTGGCGACGCGCCCGGCGGAGAAGCTCGCGGGAGATTTGGACTGGCTCTATGGCTGGGAGGAGCGGAACAGGCGGTGAGGCGTTCGCTGCAGCGGTGTCCTGCACGACCGCCAATGCTACCGCGCCTCGACAACTATGGAAGGCGAGACCGGCAGCGCGCTTCACCAACCGGTCGCTCAAAAGCCCGGCCGTTGGCGGCCGGGCTTCTCGAATTGGCGTCAGAAGCTCAGTGCAGGATCTGCGACAGGAACAGTTTCGTGCGCTCATGGCGCGGATTATCGAAGAACTCGGCCGGCGTGTTCTGCTCGACGATCTGGCCCTGGTCCATGAAGATCACACGGTTGGCGACCTTGCGGGCAAAGCCCATCTCGTGGGTGACGCAAAGCATGGTCATGCCTTCCTCGGCAAGGCCAACCATCGTCTCCAGCACTTCCTTGATCATTTCCGGGTCGAGCGCCGAGGTCGGCTCGTCGAACAGCATGATGCGCGGGTTCATGCAGAGCGAGCGGGCGATCGCCACGCGCTGCTGCTGGCCGCCGGAGAGCTGTCCAGGATATTTGTTGGCCTGCTCCGGGATCTTGACGCGCTTCAGGAAATGCATGGCGATTTCCTCGGCCTGCTTCTTTGGCGTCTTGCGCACCCAGATCGGCGCCAGCGTGCAGTTCTCCAGGATTGTCAGATGCGGGAACAGGTTGAAGTGCTGGAACACCATGCCGACCTCGCGGCGCACCTCGTCGATCTTCTTCAGATCGTTGGTGAGTTCCTTGCCGTCGACGATGATCTTGCCCTTCTGGTGCTCTTCCAAGCGGTTGATGCAGCGGATCATGGTCGACTTGCCGGAGCCGGACGGACCGCAGATGACGATGCGCTCGCCGCGCATCACCTTGAGGTTGATGTCCTTCAGCACATGGAACTCGCCATACCATTTGTGCATGCCGACGATGTCGATGGCGACATCTGTCGTCGAGATGTGCATCTTCTTGGCATCGACCTTGAGGTCTTCCGCGCTGACGGCGTTTTCGGTGGCCATGGCCAATTCCCCTTTTTATCGTTTGTAGCCGGTGTCCAGCCGGCGCTCGGTATACATTGAATAGCGCGACATGCCGAAGCAGAACAGCCAGAACACGAAGGCGGCGAAGATCAAGCCGGACTTCGGGGTCTGCGGCGTCGCCCAGTTGGGATCGGAGAAATTCTGCTTCACCACGCCGAGCAGGTCGAACATCGAGATGATGAGCACCAGGCTGGTGTCCTTGAACATGCCGATGAAGGTGTTGACGATGCCGGGAATGACCAGCTTCAGCGCCTGCGGCAGCACGATCAAGCCCATCTTCTGCCAATAGCCGAGGCCGAGCGAATCGGCGCCCTCATACTGGCCCTTCGGGATCGCCTGGAGGCCGCCGCGCACCACTTCCGCCATATAGGCGGCGGCAAACAGCGACACGCCGATCAGCGCCCTGAGGTACTTGTCGAAGGTAACGCCCTCGGGAAGGAAAAGCGGCAGCATGACGCTGGCGAAGAACAGCACGGTGATCAGCGGAATGCCGCGCACCGTCTCGATGAAGACGACGCAAAGCCATTTGACGATCGGCATCTGGGAGCGACGGCCGAGCGCCAGAGCGATGCCCAGGGGCAGCGACACGGCCATACCAACGAAGGAGAGACTGAGCGTCACCAGCAGCCCACCCCAGCGCGAGGTCTCGACATGCGGCAGGCCGAACACACCGCCGACCAAAAGGAAGTGGGCGACGACCGGCAGCACGAGGAAGAGCAGGATGGCGTTCAGCCCCTTGCGCGGCACGCGCGGGATCAGCATAGGCACCAGCAACACCACGAACAGGATGGCGACCAGGATAGGCCGCCAGCGTTCCTCGATGTGATAGGTGCCGAACATGAACTGGCCGAACTTCGCGTTGACAAAAGCCCAGCAGGCGCCGGTCCAGCCGTCGGGCTGGATGCCGCCTTGCGAGACGGTGGCGCAGACCGTGCGGTCCGGCCCGGTCCACACTGCGTTTATGAAGGCCCAGTTGATGACCTGCGGCAGGATCCAGGCGACTATGGCGATGCCGAGGATGGTCAGGATAGTGTCGCCAACCGAGGCGGTCAGGTTCTTGCGCACCCAGGCATAGGCGCCGCGCTCGCCAGGAGGCGCCGGCTGCGCCAGCGTCATCTCGGTGCGCACCCAGGACATGTCGTGTTCCTGCATGGCTCTACCTCTCCACCAGCGCCATTCTGGCGTTCACCACGTTCATCACCGCAGAGGTGACGAGGCTCAGCACCAGATAGGCGATCATCATGAGAAACACGCCCTCGACCGCTTGGCCGGTCTGGTTGAGTACCGTGCCGGCGGTGGCGGTGAGATCGGGGTAGCCGATGGCGATCGCCAGCGAAGAGTTCTTGGTGAGGTTCAGATACTGGCTGGTGAGCGGCGGGATGACGATGCGCATCGCCTGCGGGATCACCACCAGGCGCAGGATCGGCCCGGAGCGTAGGCCGAGTGCAGCCGCCGCTTCGCTCTGGCCTTTGCTCACGCCCTTGATGCCGGCGCGCACGATCTCGGCGATGAAGGCGGCCGTGTAGAAGGAAAGCGCCAGCAGGAGCGACAGGAACTCAGGCTTGATCTGAAATCCGCCTGTCAAATTGAAGGTCGACTGCTTCGGGAAGTCAAAGGTAAGCGGCATGCCGGCGAGCAGGAAGGCGAGCACGGGCAGGCCGACGATCAGGGCGACCGAGGTCCAGAACACAGGAAATTGCTGGCCGGTGGCCATCTGCCGCTGGCGCGCCCGGTGCGCGACAAACCATGCCATGGCGAGCGCCACGACGAAAGCGACCAGAACCAGCCAGGAGCCGTCGCCCCAGACACCGCGCGGAAAATAGAAGCCGCGCTGGTTGAGGAAGGAGCCGAACGGCAGGTGATAGCTCTCGCGCGGCGGCGGCAGCACCGCGAGCACGCCAGAATACCAGAAGAAGATGACCAGCAGCGGCGGGATATTGCGGAAGATCTCGACATAGACCGTGCAGATCTTACGGATCAGCCAATTTTGCGATAGCCGGCCGATGCCAATGATGAAGCCGACTATGGTGGCCAGGACAATGCCGGCGGCGGCAACGATGATTGTGTTGAGCAAGCCGACGATGAGCGCACGGCCATAGGTTGCGTCCGACGTATAGGCAATCGGCGTGTCGGAGATATCGAAACCGGCCCTGTTCCTGAGGAACTGGAAGCCTGAAGCGATATGAAGGCGCTGGAGGTTCTCGATGACGTTGTTGACGATCCACCAGATCGAAACGAACAGAAGAATTACGACCAGCGTCTGAAAGAACAGGGCGCGTATTTTCGGGTCATTGATGAAGGAGCCGCGACCCGGCTCCTGCCGAAGAATTTCCTGCGAAGCCATAGACGATCCCCTGAAAAGAGAAACCGGGAGGCAGACGACCTGCCTCCCGGATCACATTTCAATCAGCGAACCGGCGGACCATATTGCAGGCCGCCCTTCGTCCACAGAGCGTTGATGCCGCGCGCGATCTTGAGCGGGCTGCCCGAGCCGACATTGCGCTCGAACATTTCGCCGTAGTTGCCGACCGCCTTGATGATGTTGACAACCCAGTCGTTGGAGAGGCCGAGATCGGCGCCGTACTTGCCATCGGGCTCAGTGCCAAGGAGGCGCTGGATGTTCGGATCGGTCGACGACTTCATCTCCTCGACATTGGCCTGCGTGATGCCGGCTTCCTCGGCATTGAGCAGCGCAAAATACGTCCACCGCGCGATATGGGCCCATTGATCGTCGCCCTGGCGCACGGCCGGACCGAGCGGTTCCTTGGAGATGATCTCGGGCAGCACGACGTGGTCGGCGGGCGAGGAGAGCGTCAGGCGGATGCCGTAAAGGCCGGACTGGTCGGTGGTGTAGGCGTCGCAGCGGCCGGAATCATAGGCGGCGTTGACCTCTTCCAGCTTCTCGAACACGACGGGGTTGTACTCCATCTTGTTCTTCTTGAAGTAGTCGGCGAGGTTGAGCTCCGTGGTGGTGCCGCTCTGCACGCAGACCGCGGCGCCCGAAAGCTGCAGTGCGGAGTTCACACCCGGCAGCTTCTTGGCGTTGATCATGAAGCCCTGGCCGTCATAATAGGTGACGCCGACAAAATCGAGGCCGAGCGCGCTGTCGCGGTTGCTCGTCCAGGTGGTGTTGCGCGAGAGGATATCGATCTCGCCCGACTGCAGGGCGGTGAAACGCTCCTTGGCGCTGAGCGGCGTGAACTTGACCTTGGAGCCGTCACCGAAGACGGCGGCCGCGACGGCGCGGCAGAAATCCGCATCGATGCCCTTCCAGTCGCCCTTGTCGTCCGGCGCCGAGAAGCCGGCGAGGCCGGTCGAGACGCCGCACTGGATGAAGCCCTTCTGCTTGACGGTGTCGAGCGTGCCGGCCGAAGCGGCGGACGCCATGAGCCCGAGCGCGGCGGCGCCAAGCATGCCCAATGCAATGTGTTTCATGACCCACAGACCCTTTTCTGTTACAGGCGCCCCTAATTGCAGGCGACGCTTGATCTTTTTTCGTTTGTGAATGCAGCTCCCACGTAGGCCCGCTCCCGGACCCGCATCGTTTCGCCGATGCACTGCCTCCCATTCACGAAACGCATCGAAGGCGATTATTCCTGTGAGGTCAAGGGAAATGACCGAATTGCGACACGTTTGAAAACCGATTGCTGCAAATCACAGAATTGCAGCCAAAAGCGCCCGCAAATTGGCCAAGAGCTGCAGCCGGGACCGGCAAGTCCGGCGCCATCGAAATTTTGGCCATTACCTGAACTCCCGCCTCTTACTACTTGTTGGCGGCAATGGAAGGACTGGCGTGATTCGTAGCGAAGAAAGGCGCGCCAGGCTGCCTCCGGCGCATCGTCGCCGGAAGCCTGCAAAGAGCACGAAAGATGAGCCGGCGACCTCTCATTTGGCCCAGCCAAACACCATCGCTTGGCGGGTTCGCAGCGGTTGCGCGACCAGTTCCATCGCTCTATGGCTGAGCCCCTGACACACTGCGACGAGCGACGAACTATGGGCGACGAGCGACGAACTATGGCGACAGACGGCAGCAACATCGGCATCAACACGCGGCTTGCGCATTCCGGCAACAACCCGCGCGACTATTTCGGCTTCGTCAATCCGCCGGTCGTGCATGCCTCGACGGTGCTTTACCCCGACGCCGCTTCGATGGCCTCGCGCAGCCAGAAATACACCTACGGGACGCGCGGCACGCCGACGATGGATGCGCTCACGCTCGCCGTCGATGCGCTGGAAGGGTCGGCCGGCACGATCGCCGTGCCGTCGGGACTGGCTGCGGTGACGATTCCCCTGCTCACCTTCGTCTCGGCCGGCGATCATGTTTTGATCGTCGATTCGGTCTATCACCCGACGCGGAATTTCGCCGATACGA
>NZ_RZSR01000276.1:0-6269 GCF_004023265.1 Mesorhizobium sp. M1A.F.Ca.IN.020.06.1.1 | reverse complement strand
GCCGTGACAGGAGATCCCTGCCGAGGCTGTCGGTGCCCAGCCAATAGCCGGGATCCGCGCCATCGAGCCAGAAGGGCGGCAGACGCTCGAGCATCAGGTCCTGCGCCAGCGGATCTTGCGGTACGATCAGCGGCGCCAAGATGGCCGCAAGCAGCGCCAGCAGAAGCCAGCCGCCGGCCAGCCATAGCCGCGGGCTGAAGCGCCGTCGCGAAATGCGCGCCTCATCCATGACGCAGCCTCGGATTGAGCAGCGCATACATCATGTCGACGGCAAGGTTGATCAGCACGAAGAGCAGCGCGAAGACCAGAACGATGCCCTGGATCAGCGGCAGGTCGCGGTTGATGACGGCATCGATCGCCATATTGCCGAGACCCTCATAGGAGAACAGCCGCTCGACGATGACCGTGCCGCCGATCAGGAAGGTGAACTGCACGCCCACCAGCGTCAGCGTTGGCAGCGCCGCGTTCTTCAACGCCTCGCGCAGGATAACCTGCGTTTCGGAAAAGCCTTTGACCCGCGCGAGCACGACATAGTCGAGGTCGAGCACTTCCTTCAGCGACTGTTTCAGGAGTTGCGCGATGATCGCCGCCAGCGGCAGCGCCAGCGCGATCGCCGGCATCAGCATGTGCTTGAGCAGATCCCAGGTGAGATCGAAGCGGAGCCGAAGTAGGCTCTCGGCCAGATAGAACTGGGTGACGAAGGGCAAATCGAGCTGCGGCGACACTCGCCCCGAAATGTCGAACACCGGGATGAGCACGCCGAACAGCAGGATCAGCACCAGGCCCCACAGGAAATCGGGGATGGAGAGCGTCGCGCCGCTGGCGATGTCGATGCCGGCCTCGACCGCCGTGCCGCGCGAACGCGCACCGAGGATCGCAGCGGAGACGCCGATCGCCACCGCCATCAGCAGCGCGATGGTTGCCAATTCCAACGTCGCCGGCAGCCGGTTGAAGACGAGGCCGAGCACATCCTGGCGCAGCGAGATCGAAGTGCCGAAATCGCCATGCAGCACGCCGGCGAGCCAGATGAAGAACTGCTGCACAATGCTCTTGTCCAGCCCATAGAGCGAGCGCAGACGCGCTATGTCGTCATTGCTGGCGCCGGGCGGCAGCATCATGGCAATCGGGTCGCCGGGCGCCACGCGGATGACGACGAAGACGACGACGGCGACGCCGAACAGCGTGACCAGCATCGTCATCAGACGAACAAGAAATCTCTGCAGCAGCATGCTCGCTGAGCCTAATGCATTCGGCCCCTCACCCGGCCGGATGAGGGGGGCCTTGCGTCGTTGGAGAAGGTGCGCTGCGCCAGCGCAGCTTCCCAGATGTCATCAGGCCGGGGTCATCAGCGCCGGCAGCAGCGCGCCCGATACATGCTGCACGACATTGACCTTCTTCGAGTGCACGATCGGCTGAGCATACTGCATCAGCGGCAGCACATAGGCCTGCTCGGCGATGTATTTGTCGACGGCCTTCCAGCCGGCGATGCGCTTGGCCTCGTCCTTCTCGCCCCACAGCGGATTGATCATGTCGATCAGGTCCTGGCTGTCCCACACCGAATGCGGGCTAGGTCCATACATGGCAAAGCCGGTCGAGGTGGTCGGATCGCCGATCGCATTCCCCCAGTTGTAGAAGGCGGCCGGCGCCAGCTTGTCGGCGGCCCGCAGCTCGTAATGCTTGGCGATCTCGTAGACCTCGATATTGGCCTCGATGCCGACCTTGCGCCACATGCCGACGATCGCCTGGATCATCTCATAATCCTTGGGCTTGAAGCCCTTGGTCGTTTGGATGGTGAACTTGACCGGCTTCTTGGGCGAATACCCTGAAGCGGCGAGCAGTTCCTTGGCCTTTTCCGGATTGTGCTCGACTTTGATCGACGCGTCGAAGGCCGTGTATTCCGGCGTCTCCAGCGTGGCGATCGGCTGGCCGTAGCCGCGCAGCAGCCGCTTGACCAAGAGCTCCTTGTCCACCGCCATCACAGCCGCCTGGCGGACGTTCTTGTCGAGCATCGCCTCGATGTCGTTGAAGAAGATCATGCCGATGTCGGAGACATTCTTGATCGAGCCGGCGAGTCCGTCCTTGGCGATCAGCCGGTCATATTCTTCATAGGGGATTTCGAGCGTCACCTGCGAGGAGCCGGACTCGACCTCGGCGACGCGGCTTGCCGCGTCGGTGACGAACTTGATCGTCACGTTCTCGAAGGCTGGCTTGGCACCCCAGTAATTCGGATTGGCCTTCAGCCGCAGGAAGGCGTTGCGCTCGAATTTGTCGACCATATAGGGCCCGGTGCCGATCGGCGCCTTCTCGAAGCCTTCCGCGCCTACCTTCTCGTAATAGGCCTTCGGCATGATGTAGCCGGTCAGGAAAGACATCCATTTGAAATAGACCGGATCGAACTGCACGACGTCGGCGGTGATCTTGTTGCCGTCGATCTTGAAGTTGTTGACGTTCTTCCAGACGAACTGGATCGGATTGCCGGTCTTCTCGTCGCCCGCCCGCTGCAGCGACCAGACAACGTCCTCGGCGGTGAAGGGCGAGCCGTCATGCCATTTCACGCCGTCGCGGACCGTCATCGTCACCTTGCTGCGATCGTCGTTCCAACCCCATTCGGTGAGCAGGCCGGGTGTGAAGGAAAGGTCCGGCTTCTGCGGGATGAACTGGTCGAACACCGACTGGTAGAGGCCTTGGATGGTCGGGTTCACCGCCGAAGGCCCGGTCGTCGGGTCCCAGGATGGCAGGTTCACGTTGTAGGCGATGGTGAGCTCGTCCGCCGCCTTGGCTGCCTTCGGCAGTCCGAGTGTCGCCGCGCCAAGCGCTGCTGCGCCAAACCCAAGCAAATCGCGTCTGTTGATGGTCATGGTCGTTCCCCTTGTTGGTTGTCGGTTTTTGACTTTCATTGTCGCGCGGCGTTGTTCATTCGCAAGGTCTGGTGGGCAACCGCGCCTTGTCCATCCTGGAATTCTGCTGCTAGTGCCCTCCCAGTTGTTGCGCCAGCATGAAGCCGGATCCGGCACCGGTGCCGGCGCCGGGCCATGTCGCGGCGCCGGTGAGGTAGAGGTTTGACACCGGCGTGTTCCAGCGCGCGAAGCCGCGCGCCGGACGGAAGAGAAAGTTCTGCGCCAAATGGTGGCTGCCGCAAATCTGGTCGCCGCCGACGAGGTTCGGATTCTCGCGCTCGAGGTCGAGCGGCGAGAAAATCGCGCGGCCGAGGATCTTCTGGCGCAAACCAGCCGCATAGCTCTCGATGATGTCGAGCACGCGCTCGGCATAGGCGTCCTTGACCGCGTCCCAGGAACCGGGCGCGATCTTGCCGGCGGCATCGCCAAGGATTTCCGCCGGCAGCATGCGCACCTGGACCCAGAGCACGTGCTTGCCTTCTGGCGCCCGCGAGGGATCGACGGCGGTCGGCTGTCCTACGACGAGCACCGGCTGATCGGGCAGCACGCCGGCAATCGCCTGCTGATAGGTGCGCGACATGGCATTGAGCGAAGGCGCCAGATGCACATAGGCGAAGTGGCGAAGCTCGGCGCCAGCGCTCCAGTCCGGCAGATCGTCCAGTGCCAGATGGATCATCATCGTGCCCGGCGCATGGCGGAACTTTTTCATCGCCGCGTCAAAGCCGGCATCGCCGGATCCGTTCGGCAACAGCTTGCCAGTCAGCGCCTGGGCGCGACGCCGGCAATGACGGCCTTGCTGGCGACATGGAAATCGCCGGAGGCGAGCCGCACGCCGGTCGCGCGGCCGCCGGCGACGGTGATCTCCGCCACCTCCGCGCCGGCCATGATCTTGCCACCGGCCGCTTTGACCATGCCGACAAGCGCGCGGATGATGGTGTCGGCGCCGCCCTTGCCGAGCACCATGCCAAAACTCTGGTTGGCCATTGATTCCAGATAGGGGAACACGGCGCCGCCGGCGATGTCGGGCGCGAAGTCGAGATGCATGCCCCAGGCGGCGAGCGTGGCTTGCACATGCGGCGTCTCGAAATTGTCCTCGAGCCACGCGCGGGGTGAGGACAGCAAGAAGCGGCCGGTATCGAGCGCGCCGCCAATGCCTTTCTTGCGCCAAAGATTCCAGGCCGTGCCGGCGAGCGCCCGCGGGTTCATCGGCGATCCGAGCAGCCGGAACAGGTGCTCCGCCTCGCCCGGGAAGGCGCCGACCAGCCGACGCCATGTAGCGGCATCGGCCGCGGAGAAGGCGGCGAGCCGCGCCGCGGTCTTTTCGAGATCGTTGCTGACGCCGAACCAATTCCCATCCGGGAAGGCGCTGGCGAAACAATCGGTGACGGGCGCGAATTCCAGCCCGTGGCTTTTCAATTCATTTGCATATTTCCGGTGGAAGGCCGAGCCAGCGAACAGGCTCAGGTTCATCGCGCCGAAGTCGTGCCTGAAACCGGGAAGCGTGTATTCCGCGGTCCGGACCGCGCCGCCGATAGTTGTGTTGCGCTCGAAAACTGCGGTTTTCCAGCCTTTGAGCGACAGATGCGCGGCGCAGGCCAGACTGTTGTGGCCCGCCCCGACAAAGATGGCGTCGAACTCGCTCACGCCCTGCCCCAAAATGCTTTATGCTTAAAGATAATTGCAGATGCATATGTTTTCGTCTAGTAGGATATTAAGGGCCGCAACGAGCCTTGATGAGCACGAACAAGAGGGAACGAAGACAATGGACACGCAGAAACTCCTCGGCGAGGTCGCCGGCCAGCTGCTTTCGGGCGCCATCAAGGTGGTCGACCTGTCGGCGCCGCTCGGGCCCAACACGCCGCTAATCAAGCTGCCGCCGGAACTCGCCGTCGACACGCCGAAGGTCGAGATCCACCCCATTTCAAAGTATGACAAGAATGGTCCGTGGTGGGCCTGGAACTGGCTGAAGCTCGGCGAGCATTCGGGCACGCATTTCGACGCGCCGCAGCACTGGATCACCGGCAAGGACTATCCGGACGGCGCCACTGACACCATCCCGGCGCAGAATTTCGTCGGTCCGGTCAATGTCATCGACTGCTCAGTGGAAGCCGCCGCCGATCACGATTTCCTTCTCACCGTCGACCACATCAAGACGTGGGAGGCCAAGCATGGCACCGTCAATGCCGGCGAATGGGTGGTGATGCGCACCGACTGGTACAAGCGCAACGGTTCGGAAGCCGACTTCCTCAACGCCAACGAGACCGGCCCGCATACACCCGGACCGACAGCGGAAGCCATCCAGTTCCTGATCAGCAAGGACATCAAGGGCTGGGGCTCGGAGACGATCGGCACCGATGCCGGCAAGGCCGGCGGCATGGAGCCGCCTTTCCCGGCGCACACGCTGATGCACAAAGCCAATCGCTATGGGCTGGCCAGCCTCTGCAACCTCGACCAGCTGCCGCCGAAAGGCGCGATCCTGATCGCCGCCCCGCTCAAGATCGAGCACGGCACCGGCAGCCCGATCCGCGCCCTGGCGCTGGTGCCGGGCCAATAGGCGAGGTGGCGGTCTTCGGGAGAAGATCATGCTCGCGCGCAATGGAGTAGTGGAGAGGTGGGATCGGAGCGACGCTGACGCTCTACGGCGCCCCCCTCTGTCCTGCCGGACATCTCCCCCACAAGGGGGGAGATTGCACGTCACCTCCGCTTTCGCCAATCTCCGACGTCGTAGGATTGAGCAGGGCGCCGAAACTGCCAATCTCCCCCCAAGTGGGGGAGATGTCCGGCAGGACAGAGGGGGGCGCCGTAAAGTGCAAACCTCGCAGAAGTGCGGAGGCACCGATGCCTGACCGTTCCTTCCTCAACTGGCCCTTCTTTGAAAACCGCCATCGCGAACTTGCCGAAAATCTCGACGCCTGGTGTGCCAAGAACCTGCCCGTCGATCACCACGATGTCGACGCGGCCTGCCGCAACCTCGTCTCCATGCTCGGCCGCGACGGCTGGCTGAAGCCGACGGCGCTCGATCCCGACAAGCCGGGGCCGCTCGACGTGCGCACGCTCTGCATCACGCGCGAGACACTCGCCCGCCATGACGGGCTCGCCGACTTCGCCTTCGCCATGCAGGGCCTTGGCACCGGCGCGATCTCGCTGTTCGGCACGCCGGAGCAGCAGCGCTGGCTGGAAAAGACGCGGGCGGGCCAGGCGATCACAGCCTTTGCGCTGTCGGAGCCGCGCTCGGGATCGGATGTCGCCAACATGGAAATGGCGGCTGTCCGCGACGGCGATTTCTACTTGCTCTCGGGCGAGAAGACCTGGATCTCCAATGGCGGCATTGCCGACGTATACATTGTTTTCGCCCGCACCGGCGAGGCGCCC
>NZ_RZSR01000275.1:0-6279 GCF_004023265.1 Mesorhizobium sp. M1A.F.Ca.IN.020.06.1.1 | reverse complement strand
GTGAAGCAGATCGCCGGGATCGCGCGCTTGTCCCAGCCTCGTTTGTGGCCGGCGACGATCTCGGCCACCATCTCGCCCTGCGCCATCGCCCGGTGCGCCAGCATCGGCTCTCCGGTGACATCGCCGATAGCGTAGATGCCCCGCATCGAGGTGCGGCACTGGTCGTCGATGCGGATGAATTTTCCGACCATGTCGAGGTCGATCTGCTCCAGCCCCCAGCCCTCGGTGAGCGGCTTGCGCCCCACCGTGACCAAGACCCTGTCGGCGGCGATCTTGGCGTTCTTGCCATCTGCCGTCTCGACCATAAGCGCATCGCCCTTGGTCGACAGCCCCTTGGCCTTGGCACCCAGCATCACCTCGATGCCGAGCTCGCCGAGCCGCTTCAGCACCGGCCGCGTCAGCTCGGCATCGTATTGCGCAAGCACGCGCGGCAGGGCTTCGACCACGGCGACCTTGGCGCCCATCTTGGCGAAGGCCATGCCGAGCTCGAGCCCGATATAGCCGCCGCCGACGACGGCGAGCTTGTCCGGCACCTCGCTCAGCGCCAGCGCTTCGGTCGACGAGATGACGGGGCCGCCGAAGGGCAGGAACGGCAGTTCGGCCGGCACCGAGCCGCTGGCGATCACCACCGCCTCGGCGCGGATCACCTGGCTTCCCGTCTCGGTCTCGACCTCGACGGTCTTGCCGTCGCGGAACGTCGCCCAGCCCTGCACGGTCTTGACCTTGGCCTTCTTCAGCAGCCCAGCGACGCCGCTGTTCAGCCGGCTAACGATGCCGTCCTTCCATGCGACCGTCTTGGTCAGGTCGAGCGTCGGCGGGGCGACCGCGATGCCGAGCGGCCCCTTGCCGCCGGCGATGTGCGCGATCTTCTCGAACTCTTCCGCCGCGTGAATGAGCGCCTTGGACGGGATGCAGCCGACATTGAGGCAGGTGCCGCCCGGCTTGCCGAACTCGACGATCACCGTGTCGACGCCGAGTTGCCCGGCGCGGATGGCGCAGACATAGCCGCCCGGACCGGCGCCGATGACGAGCAGCTTGCAGGAGATCTCTTTCATGGGCTTCTCGTTGCTGAGCACGGGGATTTTGGCAGAGGGTTAGGGCCTGGCGAACGCAGACCGTGGCGATTGGTCGATATCCGTGGAATCTCGTCATCCTGGGGCGGAGCAAGGAGCGTAGCGACGCGCGTAGACCCCAGGATCCATGCCGTGACGTGAAGGCGTTGCAACGGTCCAGAATTCTGGTCCGCCGCGCCCTTCGGGCGAGGTCGCGGCATGGATCCTCGGGTCAAGCCCGAGGATGACGAGGGGGCAACGTCGTCCGTATCCATACGACTATTCCACGAAGATCAGCGCCGGCGTCTCAAGCAACGCCTTGATCCGCTGCACGAAAACCGCGGCGTCCCAGCCGTCGATGACGCGATGGTCGAAGCTGGACGACAGATTCATAATCTTGCGCGGAAGGAACTGCGCGCCGTCCCATACCGGCCGCACCATGATCTTGTTGACGCCGACGATCGCCACTTCCGGATAATTGATGACCGGCGTGGTCGCCACGCCGCCCATCGCCCCGAGCGAGGTGATGGTGATGGTCGAGCCGGAAAGCTCATCGCGCGTCGCCGTGCCGGACTTGGCCGCGTCGGCAAGCCGGTTGATCTCGGCGGCGCTTTCCCAGAGGTCGCGGGCCTCGGCATGCTTGACCACCGGCACGACGAGCCCGGTCGGCGTCTGGGCGGCGATGCCGACATGGATGCCCGCGTGTTGGTGAATAACGCCGGCCTCGTCGTCGAACAGCGCGTTGAGGTTCGGCTGATCGGCGATCGCCTTGACCATTGCCCGCATCAGGAACGGCAGCAGCGTCAGCTTCGGCCGGTCTTGCCGCTTCTCTTTGTTGAGCGCCGCGCGCAGTTCTTCCAGCGCCGTGACGTCGATCTCCTCGACATAGGTGATATGGGGAATGTGCGACTTTGCGAGCGCCATCTTCTCGGCGATCTTGCGCCGCAGCCCGACGACCTTGATGTCCTCGATGCCCTCCTTGCGGGCAAGGCCGGTGGCGCGGGCAAGCTGCGGGCCGCGCGCCAGGAAGGCCTCGATGTCCTCATGGCTGATGCGCCCGGCCGGACCGCTGCCTGCAACCTGGCGCAGATCGATGCCGGCTTCCTTGGCGCGCAGTCGGACGGCAGGAGAAGCCAGCGGCTTTTCGCCTTCCGCGCGCGGCGCGCCGATGACGGACGCCGGGCGCCCAGCCTTCGGTGCCGCGACGGAAGGCTGGGCCGGGATCTGTGCCGGTTTCGGCGCCGCTTTCGAGGCGTCCGACAGCGGTTGGGACTTTGCCTCCACGGGCTCGGCCGGCGCTTCTGCCTTCGGCGCGGCCTTGGCACCGCTGCCTGCTTTCACGTTGCCTTCGCCGGCGATTTTGAGCCGCACGATCGGCGAGCCGATCGCCACCGTGTCGCCGATCTCGGCGCCGAGCCAGAGGATCTCGCCATCGACCGGCGAGGGGATCTCGACGGTCGCCTTGTCGGTCATGACGGCCGCCAGCACCGCATCCTCGCGCACCAGGTCGCCGATCTTGACATGCCATTCGACAAGCTCGGCCTCGGCGACGCCTTCGCCGACATCGGGAAGCTTGATGACATATTCGCCCATCGTCCGGCCCCCCTCAGGCTTCCATGGTCTCGACGAGCGCGCGCCCGACCCGCGCGGGGCCGGGGAAATACTCCCACTCCTGCGCATGCGGATAGGGCGTGTCCCAGCCGGCGACCCGCGCCACCGGCGCCTCCAGATGGTAGAAGCAGTTCTCCTGCACCAGCGCCGCGAGCTCGGCGCCGAAGCCGGAGGTCAGCGTCGCCTCATGCACGACGACGCAGCGCCCGGTCTTCTTCACCGAGGTGACGATCGTGTCGAGGTCGAGCGGCAGGAGCGTCCTGAGGTCGATGATTTCGGCATCGATGCCGGTTTCCGCGGCCGCGGCCTGCGCGACATAGACCATGGTGCCGTAGGCGAGCACGGTGACCGCCGAGCCTTGCCGGCGGATCGCCGCCTTGCCGAGCGGTACGGTGTAATGGCCATCCGCCACCTCGCCGAGCTCGTGCTTCGACCAAGGCGTCACCGGGTTGTCGTGATGGCCGTCGAAGGGGCCGTTGTAGAGCCGCTTCGGTTCCAGGAAGATGACCGGGTCCGGATCCTCGATCGCGGCGATCAATAGCCCCTTGGCGTCATGCGGATTGGACGGCACCACCGTCTTGAGACCGGAGACATGCGTGAACAGCGCTTCCGGGCTCTGGCTGTGCGTCTGGCCGCCGAAGAGGCCACCGCCGGTCGGCATCCTGACCACAATCGGGCAGGTGAAATCGTTGTTGGAGCGGTAGCGCAGCCGCGCCGCCTCCGAGACGATCTGGTCGTAAGCCGGATAGACATAGTCGGCGAACTGCACCTCGACGCAGGGCCGCAGCCCATAGGCGGCCATGCCGATCGCCGAGCCGACAATGCCGGATTCGCTGATCGGCGCATCGAAGCAGCGGTTCTTGCCGTATTTGGCCTGCAGGCCCTGCGTGCAGCGGAACACGCCGCCGAAAAAGCCGACATCCTCGCCATAGACGATGACGCGCTCGTCGCGCGCCATCGAGACATCCATGGCGTCGCGGATCGCCTCGATCATGGTGCGTCTGGGCATCGATCAGACCCCTGCCTGCTGGCGTTGGCGCCTGAGATGCGGCGGCGTCTCGGCATAGACGCCTTCGAACATGTCGCGCGTCGACGGCTTGCCGCCGGCATGCAGCGTGCCGTGGCTTTCGGCTTCCTTCTGCGCCGCGATCACGGTTTCGAGGATCTCGGCTTCCGCCTGGATGTGGCGCTGTTCCGTCCAGACTTGCTTGTGGATGAGATGGTTCTTCAGCCGGATGATCGGGTCGCCGAGCGGCCAGGCGTCCGATTCCGCCTTCGGCCGGTAGGCCGACGGATCGTCCGAGCTCGAATGCGCGCCGACGCGATAGGTGACATATTCGACCAGGGTCGGCCCGAGATTGCGACGCGCCCGCTCGATCGCCCATTTGGCTACCGCATGGACGGCGAGATAGTCGTTGCCGTCGACCCGCAGCGACGGGATGCCGAAGCCTAGACCGCGCGCGGCGAAAGTGCCCGAGCCGCCGCGGGCAATGCCCTGGAAGGTGGAGATGGCCCACTGGTTGTTGACGACATTGAGCACGACCGGGGCCTTGTAGGTCGAGGCGAAGACCAGCGCCGCATGGAAATCGGACTCCGCGGTCGAGCCGTCGCCGATCCAGGCCGCGGCGATGCGGGAATCGTTGGAGATCGCCGAGGCCATCGCCCAGCCGACCGCCTGGATGTACTGCGTCGCCAGATTGCCGGAGATCGAGAAGAAGCCGTGCTCCTTCGAGGAGTACATGATCGGCAGCTGCCGGCCCTTCAGCGGATCGGCTTCGTTGGAATAGATCTGGTTCATCATCGCAACCATCGGATAGCCGTCGGCGATGAGCAGGCCGGCTTGCCGATAGGTCGGGAAATTCATGTCGCCAGGCTTGAGTGCCTTGCGGAAAGCGCAGCTCACCGCCTCTTCACCCAGATGCTGCATGTAGAAGGAAGTCTTGCCCTGGCGCTGCGCCATCTGCATGCGCGCATCGAAGGTCCTGAGCGTCATCATATGGCGCAGGCCTTCGAGCAGTTCCTCGTCGGTGAGCAGCCCGGCCCATGGCCCGACGGCTTCGCCGGCGCGGTTAAGCACGCGGATGATGGAGAAGGCCATGTCGCGGATGGTGCGCGGATCGACATCGACCTCCGGCCGCGGCACGGACCCCGCTTTGGGAATGGTCACATTCGAGAAGTCGGGCGTGCCGCCGGGCCGAACCTCGGGCTCGGGAACATGAAAGCGCAACATTCCAGCATCGGCCATGACCTTCCTCCTCCAATGTTGCCGGTGCGATACTTGCACATCCGCGCCGCCATTTCATCGGGCGAGATGGCGGCCGTCCTCCCGGTCATCAGCCTCGTCGAGCCGATGCGGCACATGGCCGACAAGATGCAGATATGGCGCAGAAATTTCTTGTCGATGTTTCCAAGCGTCGCGCAATTTGGCGGAAGTTTGCGGAGCGTTTGCCGCCACAAAAGACAATTAAGGCATGCGCGCCGGCCGACGCAGCTAATCTCCACCCTCGTGGGGAGTTGCTCGGCAGGGCAGAGGGGCGTGACAGACTCTGCTTCAGGGTCGTCATTCCAGGGCGGAGCAAGGAGCGGAGCGACGCGCGCAGACCCTGGAATCCATGCCGCGACGTTGACGCGTTGCGGCGGTTGGAGAATATTCTGCACCCTGGCGCTCCCCGGCAAAAGTCACGGCATGGATCCTCGGGTCAAGCCCGAGGATGAAGAGAGGCTGGCCGCTTCTCCGTTCACTCCGTCTCCGCCTCATGCTAACTCACCCCGCATGGCACAGAAGAAGGGATACGAGGTCGATTCGTGGCTGGCGCGGCCGGACCCGGCCATGGCCATCGTCCTGCTTTACGGCCCCGATCGTGGCCTGGTCGCCGAGCGGGCCAAGACCTTCGCGTTGAAGACCGGGCTGCCGCTCGACGACCCTTTCTCAGTGGTCAAGCTGGATGGCGCGGAAGTCGATCGCGACGAAGGCCGTCTGCTCGACGAGGCGCGCACCGTGCCGATGTTTTCCGACCGGCGGCTGCTTTGGGTCCGCAACGCCAGCGGCCAGAAGGCGCTGGCCGACGACATCAAGGCGCTGACGGCGGAGCCGGCGCCGGATGCTCTCATCCTCATCGAGGCGGGCGACCTGAAGAAGGGCGCTGGCCTGCGGGCCATCGTCGAGGCAGCCGGGAACGCCATCGCCTTGCCCTGCTATGCCGACGAGGCCCGCGATCTCGACACGGTGATCGACGACGAGCTGCGCAAGGCCGGCATGTCGATGACGCTCGACGCCCGCCAGGCGCTGCGCCGCAATCTCGGCGGCGACCGTCTGGCCTCGCGCGGCGAGATCGACAAGCTGGTGCTCTACGCCCATGGCAAGAAGGAGATCGACCTCGACGACGTCAATGGCTTGTCCGGCGATGTCTCCGGCGCCTCCTTCGACGGCGCGGTCGACGCCATGCTCGACGGCAAGGTCGGAGATTTCGACATTGCCTTCACCAGGCATTGTGCGTCCGGCGGCCATCCTTTCCTGGTGCTGTCCTCGGCGATGCGGCAATTGCAGGCGATCCAGGTCATGCGCGGCCAGATGGAATCCGGCGGCCGCAACGCCGCCTCGGTCGTGGCGGGGGCG
>NZ_RZSR01000274.1:0-6280 GCF_004023265.1 Mesorhizobium sp. M1A.F.Ca.IN.020.06.1.1 | reverse complement strand
AGCTCCTCCCACCCGACAAAGAAGTCTCCAGTATAGGCGTCGACAAAGGAGATCGCCTGCATTTCCTTGATGTCGGCGCCGGCCGCGAAGGCTTTTTCCGAACCTGTGAGCACCATCGCGCCGATGCCGGCATCGGCGCCGAACGTGTTCACCGCCGCCACGATCTCGGCCAGCACCTGCGAATTCAGGGCATTGAGCGCCTTCGGCCGGTTCAGCGTGATCAGCCCGACCTTGCCGCGTGTCTCCACGAGAATGGTTTCATAGGCCATGGCATCGTCTCCTCGCTTCGATTGAGGAGACCGGTCTAGCTCACCGCTGACAGGTCCGGCAATAGAAGGTGGATCGGCCGCTCTGCACGATGCGCTCGATATGGCCGCTGCAGCCCGGTTTCGGACATGGCTCGTCTTCGCGGTCATAGACCGCGAAGGAATGCTGGAAATAGCCAAGCGACCCGTCTGCCTGGACATAGTCGCGCAGCGAGGAACCGCCGGCGGCGATCGCGTCGGCGATGACCGAGCGGATGGCGGCGGCCAGGCGTTCGCATTGCTCTTTCGCTCTCTTGCCGGAGCCGGCTATGGTGCCGGCTTCGCGCAGCGGCGACAGGCCGGCGCGCCACAGCGCTTCCGACACATATATGTTGCCGAGCCCGGCGATCAGCCGCTGGTCGAGCAACGCGGCCTTGAGCGGCGATCTGCGGCCTTCGAGCAGCGAGGCGAGCAGGGGACCGTCGAGCGCATTGCCGGTCGGCTCGATGCCCAGCCCCGCCAGCATTGGATGCGTGTCCGGCGCGCCTTCGGCAAACAGCATGAAGCCGAAACGGCGCGGGTCGTTGAAGATGACGCGGGACCGCTCGCCCTTCGGGGAGTCGACATCGAATACGACGTGGTCATGCGCCGCGCTCTTCGAGCGCTCGTGATGGAAGCTGCCAGGAATTTGTCCGTTCCCATCGGTTTCGACGCGGAACGATCCCGACATGCCGAGATGGCAGATCAGCACCGGACCGTTTTCGATGTGCATCGTCAGATATTTGGCGCGCCTGCCAAGCGCCGTCACGGTCTTGCCGGCAAGCCGCTCCGAGAACCGTTCGGGAAAGGGAAAGCGAAGGTCTGGCCGTCGCGCCTCGACATTGACGAGCCGCGCCCCTTCCAGGATCGGCTGCAGCCCCCGCCGCACCGTTTCGACTTCAGGCAGTTCCGGCATGGCCGCCTATCGTCGCGAGGAAAGAGGTGCCGTGGCGGCCAGGCGCAAGCCCGAGATGATCCGCGATGGTTTCGCCGATATCGGCGAAGGTCGGCCTGAGCCCGATGTCGCCGCCCTTCAGTCCCGGCCCTATCCCGATCACCGGAACGCGTTCGCGGGTATGATCGGTGCCGCGCCAGGTCGGATCGTTGCCGTGGTCGGCGGTGAGGATGAGAAGGTCGCCCGACTTGATGCGCGACAGCGCTTCCGGCAGCCGGCGATCGAAGGCCTCGAGCGCTCCGGCATAGCCGGCGACATCGCGCCGATGGCCGAACTCGGTATCGAAATCGACGAAATTGGCAAAGACCAGATCGCCTTCGCCGGCATCGTCCATGGCGGAGAGCGCCTTGTCGAACATCGCCATGTTGCCGCCCGCCTTGCGCACCTCCGCGATGCCGCGATGGGCGAAGATGTCGCCGATCTTGCCGACGGCGATGACCTTGCTGCCGCGCTCGGTCAGCCGGTCGAGCAAGGTCGGCTCCGGCGGCGGCACGGCATAGTCGCGGCGGTTGTGGGTGCGCTGGAAGGTGGCGCTTGTCTCGCCGACGAAGGGCCGCGCGATCACCCGCCCGATGTTGAGCAGATCGACCAGCCGGCGCACCGTCAGGCAAAGCTCGTAGAGCCGCTCCAGGCCGAAATGCGTCTCGTGCGCGGCGATTTGCAATACGGAGTCGACCGATGTGTAACAGATGGGCTTGCCGGTCCGGATGTGTTCCTCGCCGAAGCGCTCGATGATCTCGGTTCCTGGCGCATGGCAATCGCCGAGGATGCCCGGCACCTTGCCTTCGCGGATGATCGCGCCGGTCAGCTCGGCCGGGAAGGCGGGCACGGTGTCGGGAAAATAACCCCAGTCGAAACGCACGGGCAGGCCGGCAATCTCCCAATGGCCCGACGGCGTGTCCTTGCCGCTCGAGACCTCCTGGGCAGCGCCATGGAACGACGCGGCAAGCAGCGGCGCGTCGAGGTCGACCGTCAGCCCGGTTGCCGTCTTGGCCGCGCGGGCAAGCCCGAGCGAGATCATGTTGGGGACGGCGAGCGGTCCGCTGCGCAGGCCTTCACGATCCGCGCGGCCCTCGGCGCAAGCTTGTGCGATGTGTCCGAATGTGTCGGCGCCGGCATCGCCGTAGCGTTCGGCATCGGCCGCTCCGCCGATGCCGAAAGAATCGAGAACGAATAGGAAAGCCCGCGCCATAGGGGTGCCATCGTGCCAGTCTAACCAGCCAGACATAGAGTTCCGCAGCGGCGTTGGCAAATCGGATACCAGACCGCAACGGCTTGGTGCAAAGTGGTGCGGATCGAGGGAATGCGGCAAGGATGGGCATGGGCGCAAGATCGGCGGCAAGCCAGGCATTGAGGACCTGCGCGGCGGCTCTCGCGGTGCTCTTCGCTGCCCCGCCGGCGCATGCCGACTGGCGCGCCGACATCGGCACGTTTCGCATAGGAATCGTCGCCGAGCCCGGAGGAGGCAACACGGTACCTGGTCTGGCCCGCTTGACGGATGCCTATACGAACGCTCTCGGCATGAAGGTCGAGTTCGTCGTTGCTCGCGACTATGCGGCGTTGATCGAGGCTCAGGCGAGCGGCCGCATACAGTACGCGGTCTATTCGGCGCTCGCCTATGCTACGGCTTCGGAGCGCTGCGGCTGTGTCGAGCCGCTGGTGGCGCCGGTCGATGCCGATGGAGCCGCCGGCGTCCGTTCCGTGCTGGTGACGCGCGACGGCAAAGTGCCGGGCCTCACAGCGATCGCCTCGCATCGGATCGCCATCGCGCCCGCCGACAATGTCGCCGGTTCTCTCCTGCCGCTGACCGGACTGGCCGGCGAAGGCGTGCCGATCGCGCAGGATTCACCTTTCCTGGCGCGCGCCCCGTCGGCCACCGCGGCCGAGGCGATGCTCGGCGACGGCGAAGCCGACGGCCTGTTCGGCTGGGAGCCTGTCGGCGCCGACGGCCAGCCTACCGACACGGGCGGCACCATCCTGCGGCTTGCGGCCGCCGGCGTCCCGAAGACGTCGCTTCGGGTGCTGTGGAGCTCGGCTCCGCTGCGATATGGGCCTCATGCGGTGCGCAGCGATCTCGACGCCGAAGCCAAGCGACGGCTGGCCGTGTTTCTGACCAATCTCAAGTCGCTGACCCCGGATGTCTACGATCTTCTGGAGCCGACGCACTCCGGCGGCTTCGAACTGGCCGTATCAAAGGACTACGCAACGGCCCTGGCCATCGTGCGGCGGGAAACTCGCGGGGATTAGTCCGTCAGCAGTCGGTGCAAGGAACCGTAGGACCGCGGCGCGGCCTCAGATAGTACGTTTCGCCCATCGATATGTTGTTGAAGGCCGAGGTCAATCCAAGCGTCGACGAACTGTCGGCTGACCAGGTGATGATCGGCTTATAGCCGAGGTCGCTTTCCACCCGGACAAGGAAGGTGTTGCGGATATTCAGCGTTGGCGGAACGGTGGTGGGACTGGTCTTCGCCGCGTCGGCGCTATAGGTGGTGCCCACGAGCTTGCGCGACCAGGCCACCGTCGCCTTGGGCGAAGCCTCGTCGGAGATCTGGATCCCGGTGATGATGATCGTCGGCGTGGAGCGGTTGTAGGGCTGCAGCGTCGAGGTGCCGATCTTCATGATCGCGTCGAGATCGGCTTTCGTGACGCTGGTCTGCTGCGTGACGAGATCCGCCACCATGCTGCCGATGCGGCTGACCTTCTTGCTGGTTTCGATGGCCTGCGAGGCTTCCATCGTGATGAAGTACATGATGAGCAGCACCGGCACGATGAACGCGAACTCGATTGCCGCGACGCCGCGGCGATCGAGGCAAAACCGTGCCGCCTTCGTCACGAAAGCCGAAATTCGCCGCTGTGCCCCCGCACGGTACATATCCTACCCCCACACCGCCGTAAGTCTCGGCCGGCCGCAACATTGAAGCATGTCTCCCGAAGTGGACCCGGTTTCGGGAGACATGCCGAAAATCAAAAAGCCAAAGCAGGTCGCCTCACGCGACCTGCCTTAGTCGTCGAATGGTTCGTTCTGCCAGGTCACCGATGCGAAGTGCAGCGTCTTGCCGCCATTCAGATTGGCCATCTGTTTAGCCAGGAAATCGGTGATCACCGGCCATTTGTAGAAAACCCGCAGCATGTTCTTCGATTCCGCCAGCCCCGGCGACACCGTGAAAGTCGTCGAGCTCGTGCCTGTCAGCACGATTTCGCCGTTCTGGATCTTGAAGCCCGCCGCCGCGGCGTCGGCGAAGGTCGGATATTCGCGCAGGTCCACCAACAGGGAAGCATTTGACCCGGAACCGGGGCAGTTCGTGGCGACCATGATCTCCAGCCTGTCGCAGATCAGCGTCTTGATCGAGGCGTCGGTGACGTTGGCCTTCTTGAGCTGGCCGGTTCGCAGCTGGCGCGCGATATCGTCGGTGGCGTTGGCCATCACTTCCTGGCCGGCGAACGAGATGCAGCTCTCCAGGATGGCGAAAACGAGCAAGGCGAACGGCATGGCCAGCATTGCGAATTCCAATGCCGTGCTGCCGCGCCTGTCGCTGAAGAAACCGGGGCGTGGCTTTGCCTCGGCCTTGCCGTTCATGCCACCCTTGGGCGCCCTGCTCATGTTCCGTTCCTGCCGATCCCTTGCAATGTCGGCTGCAACCTATCGGCCACCCATTGAGGTCCGGTTTGGATCAGCGTTAAACTCGGTGGGCTGCCCTTAACCCGCTGTTAACCTGCGGGCGCTTGCGTCCTTAAGCTCAGCGGGCTGCGTTCATTTCCGTTTCGGACGTTTTCTCAGCCTCGCTCTTGTACGAGCTTTCGCAATAGGGCGTGCAGGACATGGTCTGGACTTCGGCGCGTCGATAGATGCGCACCGAGGACGCGGCTTGTCGGACGACCGTCACCTGCTCATCTATGATCGGGCTGCCATCGGAATCGAGCACGACCAGATTGGTCACGCCGAAACCCTTGCCGGTGAGAACGACCGTCGAGGCATCCTGTACGGCGGCATCGGCGATTGCCGGATTGCCGACGACGATCGTATCGGCCGCGCGCGACAACTTGACGATCTTTGCTTGATTCATGGTGACCTCGATGCCGGCGCCGGCGCTGGCCGGCATGACGGATGCGGCGACAGCCAGCAGCGCGACGACTGAAAATGGCGATCTCGACGAGGTCATTGAAGCGCTCCGGAGCGGCAGACTGTTCAACGGAACATGAACGAAATTGGTGAACCGACGGTTAAGCGCCGCATGGCCGCGATAAGGATTGGCCGGCTCGGCGGTCATAAGCCGGAGAGCATACGCTGTTTTAGCGAAATCGCGGATGGGCCGGATCTCCGCGCTTTTCATGCCCGCCGCTCCGCCTCTGGAGGTTTAGGCCACGGTTAACCAAGCAACGGGATCGCCTCCGGAAAGGAATCGGTAAGGGTATTTATTAAGCCGATCGAAAGGGCTTCCCCCTAGATTTGGCACATCCGATCAACCGGCAAGAGAAGTTGACGGAAGTGCTGTAACACGTGGAGTAGGAGCTCTCGAATGTCTAACCTCATCGCACGTTTCGTGAAGGACGAATCCGGCGCGACCGCCATCGAATACGGTCTGATCGCCGCCCTCATCGCGCTCGCCATCATGGTCGGCGCTGGCCAGCTCGGCACTGCCCTGAACACCAAGTTCAAGGCAATTGCCAGCGCGGTCCAAAACTCCAACTAACAACAACCCGAGGACGACGAAGTCGCTCTCGACGAGAAGGGCCGCCTCGAGGCGGCCCTTGTTCGTTGCAGCATCTGGTTTGCGCGCGAATTTGATCGTCGGCACTCACCGACCGTTAATGGCGTGTGGCTAGACTGGGCGTGTTACTTTTCTCACGGCATTGTGTTGTCTCATGCTTGAAGCTGTAATCTTCGTCGTCTTTCCATTCTGCATGCTGTTTGCGGCGATCTCCGACATGCTTTCGATGACGATCGCCAACCGCGTGCCGGTGCTGCTCGTGGCGACGTTCGCTCTGGTCGCTCCTTTGACCGGGATGGACTGGGCCATTTATGGCGGGCATTTCGCGGCAG
>NZ_RZSR01000273.1:0-6285 GCF_004023265.1 Mesorhizobium sp. M1A.F.Ca.IN.020.06.1.1 | reverse complement strand
GGCGATCGCGATGCTGGCGATCTCGGTCAACCTTGTCGCCGACTGGGTGCTCAACCGCACGACCAGCCTGAAGGGAGGGCGCGGGTGATGGCTGACAGCAAAGCAAATTCCGGCCGACTTCTCGACATCCGCAATCTGCGCATCGAGGCGACCGTCTACCCGCCCGGCGAGGCGCCGAAGACCATCACCCTTGTCCATGATGTCTCGCTGACGCTGGAGAAGGGCAAAGTGCTCGGCTTGATCGGCGAATCCGGCGCCGGCAAGTCGACGATCGGCCTGTCCTCGATGGGTTATGGCCGGGGCGGCGTGCGCATTACGGGCGGCGAGGTGATCCTCAACGGCCGCGATATACTGAAGGGCGGCAAGGAGGGCTTGCGCAAGCTGCGCGGCCGCGAAGTGTGCTATGTCGCCCAGTCGGCGGCGGCGGCCTTCAATCCGGCGCACCGGCTGATGGACCAGGTGGTGGAGGCGACGCTTCTGCACGGCACGGCAACCCGGGCCGAGGCCGAAAAGCGAGCCGTCGCGCTGTTCAAGAAGCTCAGCCTGCCCAATCCGGAAACGATCGGTGAGCGCTTCCCGCACCAGGTCTCGGGCGGCCAGTTGCAGCGCGTCATGACGGCGATGGCGCTTTGCTCCGAGCCTGATCTGATCGTCTTCGACGAGCCGACGACAGCGCTCGACGTGACGACGCAGATCGATGTGCTGGCGGCGATCAAGGACGCCATCCGCGATACCCATGTGGCGGCTTTATACATCACCCACGACCTCGCCGTGGTGGCGCAGGTAGCGGACGAGATCATGGTGCTGCGCCATGGCCGGCTGGTCGAATGGGGCGGTCCCCGCCAGATCATCAAGGAGCCGCGCCAGGAATATACCAACGCGCTGGTCTCGGTGCATGAGATCGAGCACAACGAACAGCAGCCCGGCACCACACCGATGCTGTCGGTGAAGAACGTGACGGCCGCCTATGGCGGCGGTCTCGTCAAGGTGCTGAAGAACGTCTCGATCGACATCTACCCGGGCCAGACGCTGGCCGTCGTCGGCGAGAGCGGTTCCGGCAAATCGACGCTGGCGCGCGCCATCACCGGCCTCCTGCCGCCCGAGCAGGGCAGCGTCTTCTTCGACGGCCGAACGCTTGGCAACAGGCTCTCCGATAGGCCGAAGGAGGATCTGCGCCAGCTGCAGATGATCTACCAGATGGCCGATGTCGCGATGAACCCGCGCCAGACCGTGGGAACGATCATCGGCCGGCCGCTCGAGTTCTATTTCGGCATAAGAGGCCGCGAGCGCGACAAGCGCGTCGCCGAGCTGCTCGACCAGATCGAGATGGGAAAGGGCTTCATCGACCGCTATCCGGCCGAGCTTTCGGGCGGCCAGAAGCAGCGCGTCTGCATCGCCCGTTCGCTGGCCGCCAAGCCGAAGCTGATCATCTGCGACGAGGTGACCTCGGCGCTCGATCCGCTGGTCGCCCACGGCATCCTCAAGCTGCTGCTCAACCTGCAGCAGATCGAGAAAGTGGCCTATCTCTTCATCACCCACGACCTCGCGACGGTGAAGTCGATCGCCGATTCGATCGCGGTCATGTATCGCGGCGAGGTCGTCCGCTACGGCTCCAAGAGCAAGGTGCTGGCGCCGCCCTTCGATGCCTATACCGACCTTCTCTTGTCCTCCGTCCCCGAAATGGAGATCGGCTGGCTGGAGAAGGCGATTGCCGGCCGGCGCATGGAAAGCGCCGGCAACTAAGCTGGCTAGCTCTTCGCTGCACTTCTCGGACTTGGCCGGACCGGTCAAGCCCGCCGATCTCTCCCGCCAGACCGCATGGAATTGCCCGTGGCGCTTAAATCCAAATTGCTGCTCATCATCCTTGACGGCGTGCCCTACCGGAACTGGCGCCGGCTCATGGGCAATCTCGAAGGCTGGGTACAGTCTGGTGAGGCGCAAGTGTGGAGAATGCGCTCCGTGCTGCCGTCAACATCGGCCTGCTGCTACGCCTCGATCCATACCGGGGTCACGCCGCAGGTTCATGGCATCCTCTCCAACGAGAACCGGTTCCGGGTCAGGCAGCCCGATATCTTCTCGGAGGTCAGCAAGGCCGGCGGCAGAACCGGGGCGGTGACGCATTCCTACTGGTCGGAATTCTTCCGCTCCCATCCATTCGATCTCGTCGAGGACATGGAATTCGACGAGCCTGGCGGGCCGATCACGCATGGCCGCTTCCACACCATGACCGGCTACAATCTCAAGAACCAGATGACGCCGAGCGATGTCGACCTGTTCGCGACATTGACCATGCTCACCCGCCGCCACGGCATCGACTACGGCGTCCTGCACAGCTGCACGCTGGACTCGATGGGCCATCGCTTCGGCCACGACTGCCACGAGATGGATCATGCCTGCTACGCGATGGACGGTATGCTCGCCGCCTTCCTGCCCGGGTGGCGCGAAGCCGGCTATGAAGTCATCGTCACCGCCGATCACGGCCAGACGGACCGCGGCCATCACGGCGGGCATGACGACGAGATGCAGGATTTCGCGCTCTACTATTTCGGGCCGGCGAAGGGTCCAGAAGCCGACGCGCTGCTCGACCAGCTGCAGCTCGCGCCGACGGTGCTGAGCCGGCTCGGCGTGGAGGTGCCGGCGACGATGAAGGGGAAGGTGTTTTTGATTTAGCTTCCCCTTCTCCCCTTGTGGGAGAAGGTGTCGCCAAAGGCGACGAATGAGGGGTGTTTCAGTGAACGCCAACGTCTCACTCCGCTGGAACACCCCTTAACCCGTCTCGGCGCTCCGCGCCGATCTACCTTCTCCCACAAGGGGAGAAGGGGGAGCCACCTCTGGCAACGCTCATCTTCTTCGGTTAGCTTCCGAAAATTCCCTGGCGGAGGATGAACCTTTTTGGACCGACCAGCGACAGAGCCACGAGGAGCCAGGCGGCTCGACCGGCCATGAACGCGGCGACCGAAACCGATCGCGCGCTTGTAGACCGGGTCGCGAAGGGCGACCGGGCCGCCGTGCGGCTCCTGTTCATGCGTCACCACGCGCGGATCTACCGTTTCGTGGCGCGCCAGACGGGATCGGACATGATGGCCGACGATATCACCAACGAGGTCTTTCTCGAGCTGTGGCGCCAAGCGCCGGGCTTCGAAGGCCGCTCCGAAGTCTCGACCTGGCTGCTCGGCATCGCCCGCTTCAAGGCACTGTCCTTGCTGCGCAAGAAGAAGGAAGACTGGATCGACGACGATGACGCGGCGCAGGTTCCCGACAGCGCCGACACGCCGGAAGTGGTCACCATGAAGGAAGACAAGGCCGCCGCCTTGCGCCGCTTTGTCGATGCCTTGCCGGAGGAACACCGCACGGTGATCGACCTTGCCTATTACCATGGCCAGTCGGTGACCGAGATCGGCGAGGTGCTCAACATCCCGGTTGCCACCGTCAAGACCAGGATGTTCTACGCCCGCAAGAAACTCGGCGAGGCCCTCAAGGCGGCCGGTTACGACAGGGGGTGGCCATGAGCGCCGCTGAAAAGATGTCGCGCCGCGACGAGATGGAGACGCTGCTGCCGTTCTACCTCAACGGTTCGCTGGAAGGCGCAGAACTCGAAGCCGTCGAGGAATGGCTGGCCTCCGATCCTGCGGCGATGGCCGCGCTCGGCGAGGCGGAAGCCGAATTCTCCGGCACCGCCGCCGCCAACGAAGCGATCCGACCGCCGGCCGACGCGCTCTCCCGGTTTGCAAGGGCGCTCGACGCCGAGGCCGGTCCGGCGCGCACGCCCCCCGGCCAGTCATGGCTGGCGAAGGTCTTCGGCCGGGTCACGGCAATCCCGTCGGGTGTCGCTTGGGCGGCGGCCGCGGCGCTGCTTGCACTGGTCGTGGCGCAGTCTTTCGAGCGGCCGGGCGGCAAGGGCAACGACTTTGAAATCGCTGGCGCTGAGGATGATCTGGCAAACCTGCCCTTCGCGCTGGTCAAGTTCAAGCCGGATGCCAGGATGTCGGATATCGCCGCCTTCCTTGGGCAGAACGGGCTGAAGATCGCCGGCGGGCCGACCGCCGACGATGTGTTTCACGTGACAATCCCGGCCAGCACGGCGGCCGACTACGACAAGCTCGTCGGCCTTATTGCCGCCCAGCCTTTCGCGGAAGCTGTGGTGCAGGGAAGGAAACCGGTCGATGGCGGCTAAGGCGGTCGTTCTTCATGCGGCAATCCTCGCGGCGACATTTGTAGGCGCTCCCGCCGTGGCGCAGACCAACGATCCGAACCTCTCGCAAAAGCAGATCGACTGCCTCAACCGGACGACGGCGGCCGGCGCTGACTGCGACGAGGACGGCGTCAGGAATGGTGGCGGGCAATCCGGCGCGGGCAATGCCGTCGGCGGCGCCGTGTTCCTGCCGTCGCTGATTGTCGACCTGTTCCCGAATCCGCCTGCACGGCCGACGCCTGCGCCAACGCAGCCGGCGCCCCCAAAGAGCCCAACAAGCACAGCGGCGCCTGCTCCGCCGCCAAGCGGCCCCATCACACCGCCTACCGGGCTCAATGTCGTCGCGCCGCCGCGTGCGGTCAGTGGCGACTTCGTGCCCGACGAGGTGCTGGTGACGGTCGCCGGCGATGCCGGCGCGGTGCAGCAGATCGCCACCACCTTCGGACTTCAGGTGCGCTCGCAGCGCCAGTCGCGGCTGCTCGGCACAACGCTGGTGCGCTACGGCATTCCGGACGGACGGCCGGTCGGCGTCGTGCTGGCGCAGCTTGCCGCCGACGGGCGTACGCAGCGGCGTGAGCCCAACCACATCTATTCGCTGCAGCAGGCAGCCGGCATCGTGAACTATGCCTTCGAGCGCATCGCGCTCGATTCGAAACAGGCGAGCGGCGAGAACGTGCGCGTCGCCGTCATCGACACCGGCATCGACGATACCAACCCAGCGCTAAAAGGCGTGATCGCCGACCAGTTCGACGCCATGCCGAACGTGCCGATCAAGAAGCGCGACCACGGCACCTCCGTCGACGGGCTGATCGCCGGCGTCGGCGCGATGCCTTCCAGCGCGCCGGGCGCCAAGATCTATCACGCACGGGCCTTCGAGGGCGGCAAGTCGAGTATGGATGTCATCCTGTCGGCGCTCGACTGGGCGGCGGAACAGGACGTGCGCATCATCAATATGAGCTTCGTCGGGCCGAAGAACGACCTCCTCGGCACCGCCTGCCGCAATGCGCGCGCGCTCGGCATGGTGCTGGTCGCAGCGGCCGGCAACAACGGGCCGAAAGCGCCTTACGGCTATCCGGCAGCCTTCGACGGGGTCATCGCGGTCACCGCGACCGACGCCAAGGACGGGCTGATGCCGCAAGCCAATCGCGGCGCCTATGTCTTCCTCTCGGCGCCGGGCGTTGAGATGGTTGCGCCGAGCGGCACCGGCTCGGACGTGGTGACCGGCACCTCCTTCGCCGCCGCGATCGTCTCAGGCGCGATCGCCAACCTGATCCATGCCGCGCCCGACCGCTCGGCCGATGAGATCGAGAAGGCGCTGGCGGCCACGGCCAAGGATCTCGGCCCGAAGGGGCGGGACAATGACTTCGGCTATGGGCTGTTGGATATAAAAGCAGCTGGGGCTGCGAAGAAATAGGCTCCCGAAAATCTGGGGCGCCGGCGGGACAGCACCCCCCTCTGGCCTGCCGGCCATCTCCCCCGCAAGGGGGGAGATCAGCAGTTTCAGCGCCGACCCCGCTCCTCAAAGTCGAGTATTGGCGAATACGGCTGCGACGTCCAATCTCCCCCCTTGCGGGGGAGATGTCCGGCAGGACAGAGGGGGGTGCGACGGAACTCAACGCGTCTCGTCTGTCGGAACACGATACCTACACCGGCGCGCCGGCCACCGACCCCCGCACCACCAGATCGACCGGCCAGACCTCGCCGCGCGCGCCCTCTTCCAGCCCTGATATGCGCGCCGCCAACCGCTCGGCAACACGCGCGCCGGCAAGGCGGATAGAGGAGCGCGTGGTCGACAGCGGCACCGGGAAATTCTCCGGCCGCAGCCAGGGAAAGACGTCGTCATGGGCGACCAGCGACAGATCGCCCGGAATGGTCAGGCCGAGATCGCGCACGGCGCGGACGACGCCGAGCGCCATGATGAGACTGGAGCAGACGATCGCCGTCGGGGCTCCGCTTTCTTCGAGCAGGCGGCGGGCGGCGCGATAGCCATTTTCCTCGGTCATGGTCGTGGAACAGATGTGGCGCTCGCCCAGTGTCAGTCCGCTGGCGGCAAGCGCCCGGCGCACGCCGCGCTCGCGATGGATGGCGAAGGT
>NZ_RZSR01000272.1:0-6302 GCF_004023265.1 Mesorhizobium sp. M1A.F.Ca.IN.020.06.1.1 | reverse complement strand
CTCGACCCGTTCCACCCTGGCAATCCGGCGCTGACGCTGAATTTGCCGCTCTTCATCTTGCTGTTCCTGGCTTTGGCCATCGGCATGATCGTCGGCAGCATGGCGACCTGGGTGAAGCAGGGCCGCTACCGCAAGCTCGCGCGCCAGCGCGGGCTGGAGGCCGAGAACCTGCGCCAGGCAGTGAGCCGCGCACCCGCTGCGCCGAAAGGACCGGCGCTGCCCAAGCCGACGAACTAAACAGCGCCTTACGGAGCTTTCCATGCTGACTATTTCGGCCGCCGAGGTCGACCGCGCGCTGACCTTTTCAGGTCTGGTCGAGACACTGCGCACCGCCTTCCGCGAAGGCGCCGTGCAGCCGGTGCGCCACCATCACGCGATCGAGCGGCCGGACGGCGCCGCCTCGACGCTTTTGTTGATGCCGGCCTGGACCGACTTCGACGCCGCCGGCACCTCGGCCGGCGGCCATATCGGCGTCAAGATCGTCACCGTCTCGCCGGACAACAACGCGATCGGCAAGCCGGCGGTGATGGGCCTCTATCTGCTGCTCGACGGCGTGACCGGCGAACCCCAGGCTCTGATCGACGGCCAGCGGCTGACGCAATGGCGGACCGCCTGCGCCTCGGCGCTCGCCGCATCCTATCTCGCCCGCGAGGACGCCTCGCGGCTCTTGGTGATCGGCGCCGGCGCGCTGTCACCCTTCCTCGCCAAGGCGCATTCGGCGGTGAGGCCCGTTAAGTCGATCCGCATCTGGAACCGCACGCCGGCCAATGCCGAAAAGGTCGCGGCGGCGCTGCATGCCGAAGGCTTTCCAGCAAGCGTGGCAGGCGACCTCGAAACCGAGCTTGGCGAGGCCGACATCGTCTCGTCGGCGACGATCACGACCGCGCCGCTGATCAAGGGCGCGCTGTTGAAGCCGGGCGCCCATGTCGACCTGGTCGGCGGCTTCACGCCGCAGATGCGCGAGAGCGACGACGATGCCATTTCCCGCGCCCGCGTCTATGTCGATACCCGCGCCGGCGCCACCAAGGAGGCCGGCGACATCGTGCAGCCATTGGCTTCCGGTGTCCTGAAGCCGGAAGCGGTCATCGCCGACCTGCACGAACTGGCGCGTGGCGAGAAACAGGGCCGGCAAAGCGAGAGCGAGATCACGCTGTTCAAGTCCGTCGGCGCAGCGCTTGAAGATCTCGCCGCCGGCATCGCCGTCTACAAGGCGCTCAGCACAAGCAAGTAAGAGGATAGGGTAGTGAGAAGCTCACACCCCTACCGCCATACCGCCCTACTGCCCTGCTGCCTCGTTCGGCCAATAGACACGCAGCCGATGACCGTCGGGATCGAGCGCGACGAACGTGCGTCCGAAATCCATGTCGGTCGGTGCCTGTAGCATTCTCAGCCCCCGTTCCGCCCAGTCCGCATGCGTGGCGTCGACCGCGTCCGCATTCTCCATCGCAAGCACGAGCTCGCCCCCCCCGCCCGCGGCGGCGGCCGCCGGTTCAACCGTGTGACGCGACCACAAGCCGAGCTTGAAGCCGTTGTCGAGGACGAACATGGCGAAGGTGGGCGAGGTCTCTACCGGCTGGCGCCCGAGCAGCGAGGCGTAGAACGCGCCGCTCTTCTCGGGGCTGTCGACATAGAGGATGACGAAATTGGGCGTGGTCATGTCGGTCTCCAAGGTGTTTGAACCTTGGCCAAGCTAGATCATCCCGCTGTCAGATTCTGGCAGCAGCGATCAGCCAGTAGGCTCCTGCGCCGTTTTCAGGGCCGATTCATCGAGCGTCGCTCGCCATTCCTTGAGCATCGCCTGGCGGCGGCGCGGATAGCGGATCTCGGTGGCTGTGAGATCGGCCATGCGGTCGGCGCGGAAATGCCGGAAATCCTGGCGCAGCTCGCACCACGCCACCATCACCCGCACCTTGTCGAAGAAGCCGAGCGCGAACGGCCAGACCATGCGCTCAGAGGCCGCGCCGCCGGCGTCGCGGTAGAGGAAGCCGAGCTTGCGCTCGCTGCGGATCGCCTGCCTGACGATGCCGAGATCGATCGCCTCGCCGCTCGCTGAATTCGGCCCGACCAGCAGCGTCGTGGCGTCGAGATCGTCACGCAGATCGTCCGGCAAGACCGCCGCGATCTTGGACAACGCATCCGCCGCCGCCGCGGCCAGCCGCTTGTCCGGCTGTTTCGCCACCCAGCGCGAGCCGAGCACGATCGCCTCGACCTCCTCGTCGGTGAACATCAGCGGCGGCAGCATGAAGCCGGGCTTCAGCACATAGCCCAGCCCCGCCTCGCCTTCGATCGGCGCGCCCTGCCCCTGCAGCGTCGCGATGTCGCGATAGAGCGTGCGGATCGACACGCCCATTTCCTCCGCAAGCGTGCGGCCGCTGACCGGCCGGCGGTGGCGGCGCAGAATCTGGATCAGGTCGAGCAGGCGTTCGGAACGGGACATGACCGGAGACTTGCCCGTTTCTTCGGGCGAGGTCCATCCCATCGCGACAGAACAGCGCCGGACCATGCGGTTGCGAAGGTCAAGGGCCTATGCCAAAAGCGGCGTGCCGTTCCGGAGATTGTTCTTGAAGTCCTTTCGCGACCGAAACCGCGACAACCGTCCGCGCCAGCCGGCGAATCCCCCCAGCCAGTCGCGGCTGCGGGAGGCGGCTTCGGCGGAGAGGTCGGAGCCGCATCATCGTCAGGAAGCAAAACCAGCGCAGCGCCCTCTTGCACGCCGCGAAGGCCCGTTGCCCGCCGAGCGCCTGCCGCTGATCCTCGAGGTTGCGCCCAACGCCGACTATGCTCTGCTGGACAGCGGCGCCGGCGAAAAACTGGAGCAGTATGGGCCCTACCGCATCGTGCGCCCCGAAGGCCAGGCTATCTGGCAGCGGGCGCTTCCCGCCAAGGAATGGCGGCGCGCCGACGCCATCTTCACCGGCGACACCGACGAGGAAGGCATCGGCCGCTGGCGTTTTCCAAAAACGCCGCTCGGCGAGACCTGGCCGATGAAGCATGACGGCATCGACTATCTCGGCCGCTTCACCTCATTCCGCCATGTCGGCGTCTTTCCCGAACAAGCCTCGCATTGGGACCACATGGCCGGCCTGATCGCCGCTGCAGGGCGACCGGTCAAGGTGCTGAACCTCTTCGGTTATACCGGCCTTGCCTCGCTGGTGGCGGCGCGCGCCGGCGCAGAGATTACTCATGTCGACGCCTCGAAGAAGGCGATCGGATGGGCGCGCGAGAACCAGGAGAGAGCCGGCCTCTCCGACAAGCCGATCCGCTGGATCGTCGAGGACGCGGTTAAGTTCGCCGAGCGTGAGGAGCGCCGTGGCAGCCACTATGACATCGTGCTCTTCGACCCGCCCGCCTATGGCCGCGGTCCCAAGGGGGAAGTCTGGCAATTGTTCGAGGATCTGCCGGGGCTCACCGATCTCTGCCGCTCGATCCTGACGCCGAAGCCGATCGCCGTGGTGCTGACCGCCTATTCGATCCGCGCCTCCTTCTTCGCCATCCATGCCTTGATGCGGGACGCCTTCGCCGGCATGGGCGGCACGGTCGAATCCGGCGAGCTGATCATCCGCGAGAAATCCGCCGGCCGCGCGCTGTCGACCTCGCTGTTCTCGCGCTGGGTGGCTTGAATGGTCCCGCATGATGGAGCCCGGCCCGTCGGGCAGGTCAAGGAAGTCACCAGCCTCGCCAATCCGCTGGTCAAGGACATCAAGGCGCTGGCGCTGAAGAAGTTTCGCGACCAGCAGAACGCCTTCATGGCGGAAGGCCTGAAGCTGGTCATCGACGCACTCGACCTCGGCTGGTCGATCAGGACGCTCGTCTTCGCCAAGGCCGGGCGCGGCAACGCGGCGATAGAAAAGGTCGCGGCGCGCACTGTCGCCGCCGGCGGCACCGTGCTCGAAGTCTCGGAAAAGGTGCTGGCGGCAATCCCCCGCCGGGAAAACCCGCAAATGGTCGTAGGCGTCTTCGTCCAGCAGACGCTGCCGCTGAAGGATATCCGCGCCACGGACGGCGACGTCTGGGTCGCGCTCGACCGGGTTCGCGATCCCGGCAATCTCGGCACCGTCATCCGCACCGTCGACGCCGTCGGCGCCAAGGGCGTCATCCTAGTCGGCGACACCACCGATCCGTTTTCGCTGGAAACCGTGCGCGCCAGCATGGGCTCGATCTTTGCCGTGCCGGTCGCGAAGGCAACGGAGCAGGCTTTTCTGGCCTGGCGGCGCGACTTTCCGGGCCTCGTCGCCGGAACGCATCTGAAGGGCGCGGTCGACTACCGGTCGGTCGACTTTTCGAGAGGCCCGGTGCTGCTGTTGATGGGCAATGAGCAGCAGGGCCTGCCCGACAGCCTTGCCGACAGTTGCGACCGGCTGCTCAGGATCCCGCAGGCCGGACGCGCCGATTCTCTCAATCTGGCGGTTGCCACCGGCGTCATGCTGTTCGAAATCCGGCGTGGCGCGTTGAAGCTCGACCCCACTGCCGACTCGCGATGAGGACTGCGAAAACGTGAAATCCTGGTCCCCTTACGCCCTGCTGGTCGTGCTCGCTATCGCACTCGACCAGTGGATAAAACAGCTGGTGGAAAACGGCCTCGCGTTCCAGGAAAAGGTGGATCTTCTGCCTTTCCTGGCGCTGTTTCGCACCTACAACACCGGCATCGCCTTCTCGATGTTCTCGTCCTTCGGCGACACCGGCCTGGTGGCCATCGCCGCGCTCGTCGTCGCCTTCGTGCTCTATCTGGCGGTGCGCACGCCCGCCGGCCACGTCCTTGCCCGGATCGGCTTCGCCCTGATCGTCGGCGGCGCGCTCGGCAATCTGATCGACCGCGCGGTCTACGGTCACGTCATCGATTATATTCTTTTCCACACGCCGGTCTGGTCCTTTGCGGTGTTCAACTTTGCCGACGCCTTCATTTCCGTCGGCGCGGCGCTGGTCGTCTTCGACGAGCTGATCGGCTGGCGGCGGGAAACCAGGTCCCAGGATCCAGGCAATTGACCTGGCGCGGCCACCGCCGCAAGTTTGTTTCAAACAAAAGCGAGGAGACCAAAGTGTCCGATACCTTCAAAGCCATCCTCGTTTCGCGCGACGCCGAAAAGAAGCAGTCGGTCGAGATCGTCGACCTCACCGAAGCTGACCTGATGGAAGGCGATGTCACCGTCGCCGTCGAGGCGACGACGGTGAATTACAAGGATGGGCTGGCCATCACCGGCAAGGCCCCGGTCGTGCGCCGCTGGCCGCTGGTGCCCGGCATCGATTTCGCCGGCACTGTCATCGAATCTTCGCACCCCGACTGGCGCAAGGGCGACAAGGTCATCCTCAATGGCTGGGGCGTCGGCGAGACGCATTACGGCGCCTTTGCCGCCCGCGCCCGCGTCAAGGGCGACTGGCTGGTGCCGCTGCCCGACGGGATGAGCCCGCATGATGCGATGGCAGTCGGCACCGCCGGCTATACGGCAATGCTCGCCGTCATGGCGCTGGAGCGGCATGGCATCGTGCCGGATCGCGGACCGGTGGTGGTGACGGGGGCCGCCGGCGGCGTCGGCTCGGTCGCCATCTCGATCCTTTCCACCCTCGGCTACCATGTGATCGCCTCGACCGGGCGCAATGCTGAAAGCCCCTATCTGATCGACCTCGGCGCGGCTGAGGTGATCTCACGGGACGACCTCAGCCAGCCGGCCAAGCCGCTGGCCAAGGAACGCTGGGCCGGCGGCGTCGACTCGGTCGGCACCCATACACTGGCCAACGTGCTGTCGATGACGTCCTATGGCGGCGCGATCGCCGCGTGCGGCCTGGCCGGCGGCATGGACCTTCCGACGAGCGTCGCCCCCTTCATCCTGCGCGGCGTATCGCTGCTCGGCATCGATTCCGTCATGGCGCCGAAAGCGGTCCGCCTCGAGGCGTGGCGCCGCATCGGCGCCGACCTCGACCTCCAGAAACTGTCGACCCTGTCGCGCTCGATCGGCTTCGACGGCATCATCGGCGCTGCGCGCGATATTGTGGAGGGCAGGATCAGAGGCCGCGTGGTCGTCGATCTGTAGGGCGATCCCAGGAATAGCGTTCGGCGATTTCCCGTCCGAACTGCCCAAAATCAGGCAAAAACTGCCGGTTATCGGCACGGACGACTAAAATTCGAACGATCCGCCGCAATCTTCCATAATCTCTGTCTGGCAAGGTTTTCCGCATGCTCGCGGACTCCGACTTCAGACAGGACAGCAAAGCCGCAGGCGACGACGGACTGGGTCCTGACGCGCCGAAGCGGCAGGTGCTTGCCGCGCCGCCGCTGGTCCCCGCATTGCAAGCGGACAGTCATGAAG
>NZ_RZSR01000271.1:0-6305 GCF_004023265.1 Mesorhizobium sp. M1A.F.Ca.IN.020.06.1.1 | reverse complement strand
GTTCGAATTCTTGGGATTCGGCAACGCGCGGCAAACGAGGCTCGGCGAGACGGAACCAATTCGGGGCACGGCTGTTCCGCCGTCAATGTGGAGCGACAGCCATGGGCATCTTTTCCGATCTGGATAAGAAACTTACCGACAACCTCTATGAGCATGGCAGCCAGCTGACCGATCCCAGCGCTGATCTGCCCCGTCGGGTCAAGGAGAGGGTCGATCTCCTCATGCCGTTCATCCAGCCGGAGGCGCGTGAGGCGGTGAGGCTGCAAATCCTCGGCATCATTCACGAGCACATATTAGATGAGACCGAGATTGGGCCTGGAGAGCCAGCGGCCAAGGAATGAGAGAAGCTGGCTGGACGCGTCATCGATTTCCGGCCGCCCTAAAGCGGCAGCGCCGAACGGAGCCAGGCGCTAGCTGATATCTATGATTTTTCGCTTCTTGGGCGTCCGGCCCGGCCTGGCCGCGGGAGGAGGCGACTTTGCCGCCGGTGCCGCGGCCAAACGCTGCTCGCGTAGTCGCGCCGTCTTTGCCTGGCGCGCCAGTCGTTCCGTCTCAAGCAGTTCGCGCGCCGCATTCGAGGTGCGCTCACGCCTGTCCTTGTCGATCTTCCGCGTCGCCACGGTCGTTCCAGATCAATTCGCCGTTGGAGCCGTATCCAACTTGCCCGAAGGCCCATTGTTCCGAATGATCCCGCGACGGACGGACGTTTCGAACGAAATGTCTGCAACTCGAATATGTCGGGCCAAGCCCTTGTCGAAAGCTCCCGTTGCTTCTCCCGCCGGGAACTTCAGCGCTGCTTCCCGGTTCAGCCGGCTGAAGCCGACGCGATGCGCCGGCCTGCGACGTCGGAACCGAAGCGGTGCGTTCGCCGTTCCGGCTGCATTCCTGTCGCCAAGGAGATCGCCATGGCGCCGCGTCCCGCCTGGAGCGGTTATCTCAAACTGTCGCTGGTCACCTGTGCCGTCGAATTGACGAACGTCGTGACCCATGCCGAGAAGGTTTCCTTCCACGTGCTCAATCGCAAGACCGGCAACAGGGTCCGGCGCATCTATGTCGATGCCGAGAGCGGCAAGCCGCTGGATAAAGACGACGAGGTCAGGGGCTACGAAGTCGGCAAGGACGAATTCATCTTCATCGAAGAGGAAGACATCGAGGCGGTGCAGATCGAGTCCTCGCACACGCTCAATCTCGACGGCTTCGTCGACAAATCGTCGATCGAGCAGATCTATCTCGACGCACCCTACTACGTGACGCCCGCCGACAAGGTCTCGGAAGAGGCCTTTGCGGTGATCCGCGACGCGCTGGCAGAAAAGAAGATGGCCGGGCTCGCTCGCATCGTGCTCCATCAGAGGGAACGCCCGGTGGTGGTCGAGTCGCGCGGCAAGGGCATGATGCTGACCACCCTGCGTTATGGCGACACCGTGCGCGAGCCCGCCGGCGTCTTCGCCGAGATCAAGTCGGGAAAGCCCGACAGCGAGATGATCGGGTTGGCCGAGCACATCATCGATAAGCAGAAGGGCAAGTTCGATCCCACCGAGTTCCGGGACCGATATCAGGAGGCACTGCTGGAACTGGTTCGCGCCAGAAAGGCCGGCAGGAAGGCGCCGAAAGCCAAGGCGGAACCCAAGCCGTCCAATGTGGTCAATTTGTTCGATGCGCTGAAAAAGAGCCTCGGCGCGGAGGCCGGGGCAAAACCCAAATCCCCGAAGTCCAGGGGAGCGCCGAAACGAAAAAAGACGAAGAATTCTGCACGGGGGCGCAAATCGGCATAGCAGTTGTCTGTGCGGTGAGCGACATCAAGCTGGCTTGCAGACCGAGGCAAACAAGGCTGGAGTCTCGGCGCCTTCGCCGAGGAGGAATTCGGGTAACGCCCAGCGCGGGCTAAAACACCGGCCGTGGCAGAAGAGCATGAGCTCGAGAATTTCGCGCGCCGGGGCGCACCGGGCACGATCCAAAAATCTATCCGTTGCGTTCCTCGCTTTCACGCAACAGCCGCACGATCGCATCGACTGGGGATGGATTGGCCGCCGGCTGGATTTTCCGTCGCCAAAGATGGCGAAGAAGCTTTTTCAACATGGGCATGCACATACTCCCTAGCTATCAGACCTTGCATCGGGCGTTCCGGGTTGGAGCGCCACTTCCTCGGCGAGCCGGCATCCATCAACCCAGCCGGGCGGCAAGCAGGAAAGCGGCGCCCGCCAGAACCACGAGCGCCGCAATCACCAGCACCGGCCCGTTCCTGCTCGGCTGAAGGCCGGGCGCGTTCTGGGGGCGCTGCATGGCGTTGGCGAAGCTCGCCTGATTGGTGAATTTCGGTTCATCTTGTGCGACGTGATGGGTGGAACTCGCCGACCCTCCCGCCTCTGCATCCGTTTCCTGCGGGGCGGCAGAAGGGTCGAATCCGGGCGTCTTGTCCCGGGTAATGCCCATCTGCATTTCGCCTCGATCCTCGGCGGGTGTTCGCTTGCTCGGTGAGGTCATCGGACAGCTCCTTTCTACCAAACATCTGTCCGGCGTCGGTGTTCCCACGGGATCATTTGAACGCGAAGTAGAAACGCTGCTGTCCAGGCACTCGTTTCCGGGAAGGGGGAACTATCGCTGCCGCCAATCGCTGAGCGCGGCCGGAACCTTTCCTGTTGGGCAGCTTTTACCTTCGTTATCTAAGATGACGAGGCACCGATGCAGGTTCTCGAGACCCACATACTTTCCAGGTCGGAAGGCGTGGTGACAGTCGAATTTCTCGGTGAGGGCGGCGAAAAGATTGCCGTCACAATGGCTGGATCCGATCCACGGCCGACGAACGGCGACACCGCTCTTATCGATCGCGCCAAAGAGATGATGGTGCAGTGCGCGGTTTTCGAGACCGTGGAAGACCGGTCCGAGCAGCAGAGCAACCGCGACTTCAGCGAGCCCGCCAAGCCGGAGAGCCCTTCACATTCGAATATCGCGACCATGATGGCGTGCGGCAGCTCAAGGGCGTGGAATTCCCGAACCTGGAGGCCGTGCACGACGAGGCGCTGCGTTCGGCGATTGATTTGCTTGACGACACGGCCGCCGAAGGTGGGCAGCAGGGCTGGGCCGTCCGGGTTCGCGACGCCAACGGAAAGATCGTGCTGTCAATCGACTTCGACGAGGCGAAACGGAAGAAGGCGGCAACGGAATGAGGACCGCGGGGGCCTGAGAAAGGACCATGCTCCCGTTCCTATCACTGATATGAGATATTCGACAATGCGCCTGCATCTTAGTCCAGCCTGGGCTCGCAACTGAAACGCCGTGCAGTCCTGCACTGCGGAACCTCATTCCAAATGAATTCCGTGTTCATCCGGAACTTTGGGGACGACTGTCAGTTCGATGATTTGCAGGCGCCGCTTTTTTGGCGCCTGCCGGAGATCGGTGGGAAACACTGATCGGCCCACACCTCAGACGCGGGCCTGCCGACCCCGCCAGGACAAGCCGGTCAGCCAAGTATGGACGGGAGCCTATCATGAAACACCAAACGCTCGACCAACTGCACGCAGTCGCTGATATCAATCCGCTGGTGCCGCTCACGACAAGGACTGAAAAGATAGAGAGGTGGGCAGAACTGCTCGAGCGGAATCCGTTGCGCTGTCTCGCCGCGCTCACCGGCACCGAGTATCTCTATCCAGGCATGCGGGAAGAGGCGCGGGCGGCTGGATCCCCGCTGACGGTTGCGTTCGAAGACCCGCTGCTGAGGGCCTCGGGCCTGCAGTCCGATACCTATGGGGAAGCCAAACGCTTCTTTGAACTCTCCGATTGGCAGTTGCATGAAGTCGTCTGCAGCTGCCACACCGGCGCAACCATGCAGGCCAGTTGGGCTGCTGGACGCGTCCGGAGAATTGTCACAGGCAATCGCATTTTTGCCTGGCTGAGAAGCCGCTTCATACACTGACTGCGTCTCAACCTGCTCGCTATCGCGGCTGTTGCGACAGCCGCCGGCTTTGCTCGGACGTTGATCGATCCGCGGAGCGATAGGTCCATGCAGGGCGCGCGAGACCGCAATGCGGCGAAGACGGCGATGCGGTGAGAACGGCAAGTCGCCGATCGAAAGGCCCTGCTTCAGCCGTTCTGGTCGATCGCGTGGGGCGCTGGCTGCTGGCTCCCGCCGCTCGGGCGCTCGGGCTCTCGGCCGATCCAGGCCCAAACGGTTATCAACAAAATCACCACGATCGCGATCACTGCAACGATCCGGGGCATCAGAAATCCTTTCGTCCGCTGCTAGCCGCCCGGCTTTTTCGTGTTTGGAGCCGAAGCCGCGCCGACTGTCGGATCGGGCGCAACCGGACCGCGCTTGGCCTCCGAACCTCTGTTTGCCTAATTGGGCGATGGCGTGTTTGTTCCATCGGACTGATGGAGCCGATTGCCCGCGTCCCTTATCGGCCAGGTCGGGGAACGCTCTTCCGACGATCTTGTTATCCTCCAGATCAACCCGGAGAGAGTCATGGGCAAGGAAGAGAACCGCCGCGAGACCGGCGCCAGGAAGTACCCGGCCAATACCGATCCGGATCCCTCAGACCGGTTTTCGCAGGCCGCGGCCGGCAACGAAAAGCCTCACGATCGCTTTGGGCTCACCCGCAGACAGGGCGAGGTGGAAGACAAGACACATCAGTCGGAAGGGCAAAACCCTCCGGGACGGGCGACGCCTGGTCCTGCGACGCAAAAAACTTCCGGAGCCGGCCCATCGGTCGCCGAGCATTCCAAGGATGCGAAAGCACCCAGAGGCGGCCGCCGGTCTGGTGCCTACGTGAAAGAATAGTAGTCTTCGCTCGCCGCACCACGCGCGCCGAAGGTTCCGCATCAGCGCGATGTCGAATGCATTCGTCATGCCTACACGCCGAAGGGGTAGGTGTCCGGGACCCCGCGCGTCGCATGCTCCGGCCCGAGCGGCGTCACGGCGGTAGTTTCATGGAACCAGACGAAGGCATCGAATTGCCGCGCAAGCGAGGCGTCGGCATAGTGGCTGTGCAGTTCCGTTTCCGGCCGATAGATCACTCCGATGAACCGTTCTAGCCGACGTTCGGTCAGCCGTTCATGAAGGGCTGGATCGGCTCCAAGGTCGAGCAGGAAACGAGCGGTGCCGGCGTCGTGGCAAAGCCGCTCGTAGCTGTCCTCGCGCGAAGGCCGCACGGACATGATTTCCATTTCGCCGTCCCAATGCCTGGCGGCAGCGACCGTCCCGGCATGCGTGCCGAAGCCGATGAGGGCTACGTCGTCGCCGAACCGCTGGCGACAGAGCTGACCGATGTTCACTTCGTCCCTGACGATTCCCATCTCCGTGAAGCGGGCGTCGCCGATATGGGAGTTGTGCGCCCAGACCACGGCCTTGGCATCGGGGGAACGCGCTTCGATAACATGTTGCAGTGTGTCGAACATGTGCGTGTCACGCAGGTTCCAGGATTGCGCGCCGCCATAGTACATCACGCGATAGTAGTGCTCGGCGGAGGCGATGAGCCGGGCGTTCTGCGCGGCATCGAACAATTCGTCGCCGTCCTGGCCGGCGTGATCGAGCTGACGCGACAGCATGTCCCGGCATTGCCGCAGCACCGCCTCCTCGCATTCCCGGTAGCCTCGGGTTAGCGCCGCCCGGCCATAGGTGGCGGGTTCGTGCTGCCACGGCGTCAGGCAGCCGTAGCGTTCGCGGGCAATGCTTGCCGCCTCCGGATCGATGCGGTCGAGATATTCCAAAACCGCCGCGATCGAGCCTTTCATATTGTAGATATCGAGGCCGTAGAACCCTGCCTGGCTTGCCGGTGTTTCGATCTGCTCGTTGTGCGCACGCAGCCACTCCACGAATGCCGCGAATTCGGCGTTGCGCCACATCCAGGTGGGAAACCGCTGGAAAGGCATGTCGGCGCGCGGCGAAGGTGGGCGGTGGCGCACATAGCGGTCGATCGCCGCGGCGTCGGGCCAGTCGGCTTCAGCGGCGACGATCGTGAAGCCATGTTTCTCGATCAGTCTTCTGGTGATCCAAGCCCGCGCCCGATAGAACTCGGATGTGCCGTGGCTCGCTTCGCCGAGCAGCACGATCCGCCGGTCGGCAAAGCGATCGAAGGCCTCCACAAAGGCGGGATCATCGAACTCCGGAAGCGGTTCGGCCGCTGCGGCAATCATCTGCGGAAGACTGCGCGCTGGCAAGAGCGGGGAGGTACGGCTGGTTCGGATGCGGTTGTCCTCCTGCCAGCCTTCTTCGCCGATCAAAGGGACAAAGCGCACCGCACCGAAATCTTCCTCGCTGTAGGTGGAAGCGCCCGTGCGGGTGACTTTGAGGAGACGCTGCTCGTCAGGGT
>NZ_RZSR01000026.1:11096-15144 GCF_004023265.1 Mesorhizobium sp. M1A.F.Ca.IN.020.06.1.1 | reverse complement strand
GTCCGCGGTCTCGATCTGGCCGCGATGCTTGCGCAACAGATGGATGCGCGGATCGAAAGGCGCGTCGGAGCCGCGGGCAGCATCGGTCGACAGCGCGCCGGCGACCAGCGCCGACTGGTAGAGCGTCTCTGCTTCGAACAAGGCGGCGAGCGCGAAGGCGGTCGAGAACTGGGTGCCGTTGAGCAGCGCCAGGCCTTCCTTGGCGCCGAGCGTGACCGGTTCCAGCCCATGCGAGACGAAGGCGACCTTGGCCGGGAAGCGGCCATGCGGGGTAAAACATTCACCGACGCCGATCATGACGGCCGTCATATGCGCGAGCGGCGCAAGGTCGCCCGAGGCGCCGACAGAACCTTGCGCCGGCACCACCGGGATGACGTCGTTGGCGAGCATCCCCTGGAGCAGGTCGATGGTCTCGGCGCGCACGCCGGAAGCGCCCTGGGCGAGGCTCGCCAGCTTCAACGCCATCATCAGCCGCACCACGGGGGCCGGCATCGGTTCGCCGACGCCCGCGGCGTGGGAAAGCACGATGTTGCGTTGCAGCGTTTCAAGATCGTTTGCCGGAATGCGAACGCTGGCGAGCTTACCGAAGCCGGTGTTGATGCCGTAGACCGGCTCGCCTTTGGCGACGATGCGGGCGACGGCTTCGGCGCTGGCCTTGATCTTCGGCCGGCAGGCATCGTCGAGCTTCGGCACGGCGCCGCGATAGATGGCGCGCCAGTCGGCAAGCGTTGCGCTGCCGGGCTTCAGGATCAGTTCGGTCATTGTCCTCTCCAGATGCGGGCATGGAGCGGATTGAAGCCCATGCGGTAGACAAGTTCGGCCGGACGCTCGATGTCCCAGACGGCAAGGTCGGCCGATTTGCCGGCTTCCAGCGTGCCGGTCCTGTCGAGAAGCCCCAGCGCACGCGCGGCCTCGCGGGTGACGCCGGCGAGGCATTCGTCGACGGTCAGGCCAAAGAGCGTCGCGGCCATGTTCATGGTGAGCAGCAGCGAGGTGAGCGGCGAGGTGCCGGGATTGGAGTCGGTGGCGACCGCCATCTTCACGCCGTGGCGGCGGAAGAGATCGACCGGCGGCCTCTTGGTCTCGCGGATGAAATAGTAGGCGCCGGGCAGGATGGTCGCGACCGTGCCGGATCCGGCCATCGCCGCGGCGCCCTCCTCATCGGTGTATTCCAGGTGATCAGCCGACAGCGCGCCGTAGCGCGCGGCAAGCGCGGCGCCATGCAGGTTGGAGAGTTGGTCGGCGTGAAGCTTCACCGGCAGGCCGAGCGCTTTCGCCTTATCGAAGACGCGCGCGATCTGTTCCGGTGAGAAGGCAATGCCCTCGCAAAAACCGTCGACGGCGTCCGCGAGCTTTTCGGCGGCAACCGCCGGGAGGATCGTGCCGGCGACGAGATCGATGAAAGCGTCCTTGTCGCCCCTGGCTTCGGGCGGCAGCGCATGGGCGGCGAGACAGGTCGTAAGGATCGTGATTGGACGCTCACCGGCCAGACGGCGCGCGGCGCGCAGCGACTTTTTTTCATTGTCGGCATCGAGGCCGTAGCCGGACTTGACCTCGACGGTCGTCACGCCCTCGGCCATCAGCGCGTCGAGGCGGGGCAGCGTCTGGGAGACGAGCTCGTCTTCGCTCGCGGCGCGCAGCGACTTGACCGAGGAGACAATGCCCCCCCCTGCCCTAGCCACCTCCTCATACGTGGCGCCGGCCAAGCGCATCTCGAATTCGTTGGCGCGGTTGCCTGCATAGACAAGGTGGGTGTGGCAATCGATCAGGCCGGGGGTGATCCAGCGGCCCTGGCAATCGACCGTTTCGGCGCCCTGCCCGGCGGCTGCCGGCAGGTCGGCCTCCGATCCGGCGTAGACGATCAGCCCGTCGCGCGCGGCGATCGCACCTTTCTCGACGATGCCGAGACCGGCAGCACCCTCGGCCATGGTCGCCAGGCGCGCATTGCGCCACAGACGAAGGCCGCTCTTTCCGTTTGCTCCACCCATCATCTTTTCCATTTGAAAGGATGACGATTATGTATATACATATTGAAACGCGAAGCAAGTGTTAATGTCGCTCGGGCATTCGGATTGGGAGTTTGGACGTGACGGCGATCTTTGCGGAACAGGCGCTGCTGCCCGGCGGTTGGCGGGGCAATGTGAGGATCGCTTTCGACGGCGGCCGTATCTCTGAAGTCGAAGCGGGCTCTTCGGCACACGCCGGCGACGAACGCCACGCCATCGTCCTGCCCGGCATGCCCAACCTGCATAGCCACGCCTTCCAGCGCGGCATGGCGGGGCTTGCCGAACTGCGCGGTCCCTCGGCCGACAGTTTCTGGAGCTGGCGCGAGGTGATGTACCGCTTCGCGCTGTCGATGACGCCGGACCAGGTCGAGGCGGTCGCGGCGCAGCTTTATGTGGAGATGCTGGAAGCCGGGTTTTCGCGCGTCGGCGAGTTTCACTATCTGCATCACGACCGCGACGGGCAGCCTTACGCCAACATCGCCGAGATGGCGGAGCGGATCGCGGCTGCCGCCGCCGACACCGGCATCGGACTGACGCTGCTGCCGGTCTTCTATGCCCATTCGGCCTTCGGCGGCGCTGCTCCCAACGAAGGCCAGCGGCGATTCATCAATGATGTCGGACGCTTCGAACGTCTGCTTGAGAAAACTCGCGAAGGCGTTCGCTCGCTGGAGCAAGCCGTCGTCGGCGTCGCGCCGCACAGCCTGCGCGCCGCAACGCCGGACGAACTCAACGCGGTTGCAGCAATGGCGCCGAACGGGCCGATCCACATCCATGTCGCCGAGCAGGTGAAGGAAATCGAGGACTGCATCGCCTGGTCAGGCAAGCGTCCGGTCGAGTTGCTGCTCGGACATGCTGAGGTGGACAGGCGCTGGTGCCTGATCCACGCCACGCATATGACCGAGGCCGAGACGATCGCCATGGCCAAGAGCGGCGCCGTCGCTGGGCTGTGCCCCGTCACCGAAGCCAATCTCGGCGACGGCACTTTCGCCGCCCCCTCGTTCATCGAACATGGCGGCCGCTTCGGGATCGGCTCCGACTCCAATGTGCTGATCGGCCTGCCGGACGAGCTTCGGCAGCTCGAATATTCGCAGCGCCTTGCCCACCGCGCTCGCAATGTGCTGGCGCGCGCCGGCGGCTCTACCGGCCGCGCGCTGTTCGATGCCGCGCTCGATGGCGGCAGCATCGCGCTCGGCGCCGGCCCCTCAACTCTCGCCGTAGGCAGGCCCGCCGATTTCGTCTCGCTCGACGCCGGTCATCCCTCGCTTGCCGGCAAGGCGGGCGATGCCATCCTAGACGCCTGGATCTTTGCCAATGGCGGCAAGGTCGATTGTGTCTGGGTGCATGGCAAGAAGCAAGTGAGCGGCGGCAGGCATGTCAAACGCGAGGCGGTCGCCGGGCGCTTCCGCAAAGTGATGATGGCGCTTTCCGAGGGCTGATCCCGATGAGCATGACCGAAACGGCAGAGATGGAAGACGGCGAGACCCTGTCGCTGCACCAGCGGATCCTGTCCGACATCCGGGAAAAAATTCTGTCGGGTGCATGGGCGCCCGGCCACCGCATCCCGTTCGAGCACGAGCTGACGGCTCAGTATGATTGTTCGCGCATGACTGTGAACAAGGCGCTGTCGCAGCTCGCCAAGGCGGGGTTGATCGAGCGCCGCCGCCGCTCGGGCAGCTTCGTGCGCCAGCCGCAGTCGCAGGCGGCGGTGCTGGAACTGCACGACATCAGGATCGAGGTCGAGGCGCTTGGCCTGCCCTATCGTTATGAACGGCTGGAGCGCATGAAACGACGCGGCAATGCCGAGGATCGGTCGCTGCTTGGGCTATCTGCCACGGGTCCAGTGCTTTGGCTGGAGGGGCTGCATTTTGCCGGCGAACGGCCATTCGCGCTCGAGCAGCGCCTGATCAATCTTTCGGCGGTGGGCGAGGCCAGCGAGGAAGAATTTCTCGACATCTCGCCCGGCCCCTGGCTGATCGGCCGCGTGCCGTGGAGCGAGGCCGAGCCCCGTATCCGCGCCATGGCGGCTGACGAAACTATCGCCG
>NZ_RZSR01000026.1:0-11086 GCF_004023265.1 Mesorhizobium sp. M1A.F.Ca.IN.020.06.1.1 | reverse complement strand
CGCCGACACGCTCGACATCGATCCCGGTGCGCCCTGCCTGGTGGTCGAGCGCCGCACCTGGAGCGCCGAGCATCCGGTCACGCATGTGCGCTTCATCTATCCGGCGGAAAGCCACACGCTTGTGGCGCGGTTCACGCCTTCGCAGGGATGAGCAATCTTCCCCTCGCGGGCCCACGAGGGGAAGATTGGCGGATCCAGCGCCTTACAGCGCCGCCGTGATAATGATCTCGACCAGATATTCCGGGGTGGCGAGCTTGGCTTCGCCGGTGGCGCGGGCGGGCGTGTGGCCTTGCGGCACCCACTTGTCCCACTCCGAATTCATCTCGGCGAAGGTGCCCATGTCGGCCAGCCAGATGATCGCCTGCACGATCTTGGTCTTGTCGGTGCCAGCCTTGGCCAGCAATTCGTCGATGGTCTTCAGGATGTCGCGAGTCTGCGAGGCGACGTTGCCGCCGGGCTCACCGACTTGGCCGGCCAGATAGACAGTGTTGCCGTGAATGACGATCTGGCTCATGCGCGGGCCGACATCGATACGACGAATGCTCATGGGAGGTTCCTTCTTTCTAGGGTCGCGCCTGTTTAGAGTTCGTGCCGGCTCCGGGCAAGGCCGACCGGCGCGAAACCGATTGAGCCAATTTATCGGCTCCGGACCGCTTCCGTGTACACGGCGAGTTGACCGATCTGGACACAATTCTGCCGAACCGGCATGTTGACTAATGTAATAACATCACATATCGACGAGTGCTCTCGAATTCGTGTCCGATCCGGAACGCCTGATGAAAAATGCCTGCCTGACCTTCCGCGACCTGACGCTCGGTTACAACAGCCATCCGGCCATTCATCACCTCAACGGCACGATCCGAAAAGGCTCGCTGACTGCCGTTGTCGGCGCCAACGGCTCGGGCAAGTCGACGCTGATGAAGGGCATTGTCGGCGTGCTGAAGCCGATGGAGGGCACGGTTGTCCGCGCGCCCGGCGTGCGCACCGCTTATCTGCCGCAGCAGTCGGAGCTCGACCGCAGCTTCCCGGCGCGGGTGGTCGACCTTGTCTCGCTTGGCCTGTGGCCGAAGCGCGGCATGCTCGGCCGCTACACCAAAGAGGATCGCGAGTCGGTCAGCAAGGCGCTGATGGCGGTCGGGCTCGGCGGCTTCGAGAAGCGGCCGATCGACACGCTCTCCGGGGGTCAGCTGCAGCGCACGTTGTTTGCCCGCGTGCTGTTGCAGGATGCCGACCTCATCCTGCTCGACGAGCCGTTCAATGCCGTCGACGCCAAGACCGTCGGCGACCTCATCCAGCTGATAAAGCGCTGGCATGGCGAGGAGCGCACGATCATGGTGGTCGTCCACGACCTCGATCTCGTGCGGCGGAATTTTCCCGAGACGCTGCTGCTCGCCCGCCAGCCTGTCGCCTGGGGCGACACAAAACAGACGCTCAGGCCTGAAAACCTGCTCAAGGCGCGGCGTTTTCACGAGGCCTGGGAAGAGAACGCGCCCTGGTGCGAGCCCGATGACCATGGCCATGACCACGAACATCATGACCACGCGCACGCGCATGATCATCATCACGGCCATGGCTCCGGACCGAGGGCGGCGTGATGGAGTTTCTCTACGGCCTGTTCATCCAGCCCTTCGCCGATTTCGCCTTCATGCAACGGGCGCTGTTCGGCTCGCTGATGCTGTCGCTCGGCGCCTGCCCGGTCGGCGTCTTCCTGATGCTCAGGCGCATGAGCCTGTCGGGCGACGCAATGGCGCACGCCATCCTGCCCGGCGCCGCCGCGGGCTTCCTGTTCTATGGCCTCGAGATCCTGCCGATGACCGTCGGCGGGCTGATCGCCGGCATCATCGTCGCGCTCGGCGCAGGGGCGGTTTCGCGCTTCACCATCCAGCGCGAGGACGCCTCGATGGCGGCCTTCTATCTGATCTCGCTCGCCATCGGCGTGCTTATGGTGTCGATCCGCGGCTCGAGCGTCGACCTGATGCATGTGCTGTTCGGCACCGTGCTGGCGCTCAACAATGAGGCGCTGATCCTGATCTGCGGCATCGTGGTTGTGACGCTCGCCTGCCTCGCCATCTTCTGGCGGGCGCTGGTCGCCGAATGCCTCGATCCGCTGTTCCTGCGCTCGGTGAGCCGCATGGGCAGCCCGGTCCATTTCATCTTTCTTGGGCTGGTCGTGCTCAACCTCGTCGGCGGTTTCCAGGCGCTGGGCACGCTGCTCTCGGTCGGGCTGATGATGCTGCCGGCCGCCGCCGCCCGCTTCTGGACGGTTCGCGTCGAGCCGATGTGCGCGCTGGCGGTGCTGATCGGCTTTGCCCCCTGCATAGCCGGACTGCTTTTGTCCTATCACGCCTCACTGCCGTCCGGCCCGGCTATCATCCTTTCGGCCGGCGTCGTTTATTTCTGCTCGATCCTGTTCGGCACGCGCGGCGCGCTGCGCGCCCGTATCGTGCATCACCGCCACCGCACAGCTTAATCCCCAAGCAAGGAGACTCTTCCCAATGTTGAAATCCTTCCGCGCCGCCCTGGCGCTGAGCGTTATAACATTAAGCGCTTTCGCCACATCGTCCGCTTTTGCGGCGCCGCTCAAGGTGGTGGCGAGCTTCACGGTGATCGCTGACTTTGCGAAAAATGTCGGCGGCGACCGCGTCAACATCACCACCATCGTCGGCCCGGACGGCGACGCGCATGTCTACGAGCCGACCCCGGCCGATGCGGTGGCGATGGCTGGCGCCGATGTCGTGCTGGTCAACGGCCTGCATTTCGAAGGCTTTTTGCAGCGCCTGGTCGACACCAGCGCCACCAAGGCGACGATCGTGACGCTGACCAAGGGCGTGACGCCGATCGCCTTCAAGCCGGAATTCGCCGATGCCGACGCGGCCGAAGGCGCCGGCACCGGCGGCGGCAAGACGGTCAACGACCCGCACGCCTTCCAGTCGATTGCCAATGCCAAGATCTACGTGAAGAATATCGCCGATGCATTCTGCGCCGCCGATAGCGCGGGCTGCGACACCTACAAGGCCAATGCCGCCGCTTACACGCAGAAGCTCGACGCGTTGGAGGGCGAAGTGACCGCGGCGATCCAGGCGATCCCCGAGGCCAAGCGCGTCGTCATCACCTCGCACGACGCCTTCGGCTATTTCGAGCATGCATACGGCCTGACCTTCCTTGCTCCGCAAGGCATCTCGACCGATTCCGAGCCTTCGGCCGCCGACGTGGCCAAGCTGGTCAACCAGGTCAAGCAGGACAAGGCGGCGGCGATCTTCATCGAGAACATCACCAACCCCAGGCTCATCGAGCAGATCGCCAGCGAGACCGGCATCAAGGTCGGCGGCACGCTCTATTCCGATGCGCTGTCGCCGCCCGACGGCCCGGCCTCGACCTATATCGACATGATGCACAACAACATCGAGCAGTTCAAAGGCGCGCTGCTCGGAAGCTAAGCGGCATCATCCAACCGGGCTAAAATCGGCCCGGTTGGATTTTCCGCCCCGCACTCTCTATTTGGCAGAGAGATCCGGTGCTACGGATTGCCGCCAATGCCGCGCGGTGGCATGACTGCGGCCAAGGATTGCGAGGACGACGCTATGGAATACCGCCAGATCAGCGAAGACTATTCGGTCTCGGGGCAGATCCAGCCCGAGGACATCGTTGCCATCAAGGACGCCGGCTTCAAGAGCGTCATCTGCAACCGGCCGGACGACGAGCAGCCCGGCCAGCCCTCTGCCGACAGCGTCAAGGCGGCCGCGGAAGCTGCGGGGCTCGCCTTCCGCTACATCCCGGTGATCAGCGGCCAGCTCACCATGGACAATGTCGAGGATCAGGCCGAGGCGCTCGACGAGCTCGAAGGCCCAGTCTTCGCCTATTGCCGCTCCGGCGCGCGCTGCACCAACCTCTATGGGCTGATCCAGCAGCAGCGGGGGTGAAAGCTTGCGCATTGGCGAGAGCCAATTCCGCAGGTTCGCGTTCCGTCGCCGTCGCATCCAACAAAGATCTCCGCAAACTAAATCGGCAGCGCGCCGGTCTCCTTGAGCGTTTCCAGCACGATCGCTGTCTTGACGTGCCGCACCGATTCATGCGGCAGCAGCACGCCGTTGACGAACTCGGAAAGCGATTTGAGATCGGGCGTCACCACCTTCAGGATGTAATCCATCTCGCCGGTCAGCGCGTGCGCTTCCTGCACCTCGGGTAGCCGCGCCACCAGTTCGCCGAAGCGGCGGGCATTGTCGCGGTTGTGGGTGGCCAAGGTCACCGAAATCACATTGACCAGCGAAAAGCCGAGACGGTCGCGGTCGAGCACGGCGCGATAGCCCCTGATATAGCCATCTTCCTCCAGCCGCTGGCGGCGGCGCGAGCATTGCGAGGCCGACAGGTTCACACGCTCCGAAAGGTCGTTGTTGGTGAGCCGCGCATCGCCCTGCAGGAGCGCCAGTATCTTGCGGTCAAATTGATCAAGGCGCGCATCATCCATGATTTTCTCCCCAATCATGCACAATCTGCGCACATGATGGGCATTCCAGGCGGTTGAATGCAAGCACCATGCAGCCGTCCAGCGTTATTATGGTGAAAATCGGCCAAGCACGGCCGCAACAGCTTTCGGAGGACTGCCATGGGCCCTTTCCCGCATGACGCCCCGCCCGCCAAGATCAGCAAGGCGAATCCCGCCGGCACCGACGGCTTCGAATTCGTCGAGTTCGCGCATTCAGAGCCGGCAAAACTCGCCGAGCTCTTTGCCCGCATGGGCTATGTCGCGGTGGCGAAGCACCGCACCAAGGACATTACCGTCTGGCGCCAGGGCGACATCAACTATGTCGTCAATGCCGAGCCAGGCTCGCATGCGATGAAATTCGTCGAAAAGCACGGCCCCTGCGCCGCCTCGATGGCGTGGCGCGTGGTCGATGCCAAGCATGCCTTCGACCATGCCGTGTCGAAGGGTGCTGTGCCCTATGAGGGCACCGACAAGGCGCTCGACGCGCCGGCGATCGTCGGCATCGGCGGATCGCTCCTCTATTTCGTCGAAATCTATGGCGAGAAGGGCTCGGCTTACGATGCCGAGTTCGAGTGGCTGGGCGAGCGCAATCCAAAACCCGACGGCGTCGGCTTCTACTATCTCGACCACCTGACCCACAATGTCTATCGCGGCAACATGGACAAGTGGTGGGATTTCTACCGTGACCTGTTCGGCTTCAAGCAGATCCATTTCTTCGACATCGACGGCAGGATCACCGGACTGGTCAGCCGGGCGATCACCTCGCCCTGCGGCAAGATTCGCATTCCGCTCAACGAGTCCAAGGACGAAACCAGCCAGATCGCCGAGTATTTGAAGAAGTACAATGGCGAGGGCATCCAGCACATTGCCGTCGGTACGGACGCGATCTACGATGCCACCGACAAGCTCGCCGCCAACGGGCTGAAGTTCATGCCCGGCCCGCCCGACACCTATTACGAGATGTCGCATGAGCGCGTGCACGGCCATGACGAGCCGATCGAGCGCATGAAGAAGCACGGCATCCTGATCGACGGCGAAGGCGTCGTCGACGGCGGTATGACCAAGATCTTGCTGCAGATCTTCTCGAAGACGGTGATCGGGCCGATCTTCTTCGAATTTATCCAAAGGAAGGGCGACGAAGGTTTTGGCGAAGGGAATTTCCGCGCGCTGTTCGAATCGATCGAGCAGGACCAGATCAAGCGTGGCGTGATCAAGCTGGATGGCAGGGCGGCGTAGTCAGCCGAAAGACCAAGCCGCCGGCTACTCTAAAGGCCGGCGGCCTTCCTCAGAATTTCGTTGATTCGGCTCTGCCAGCCGGGCCCGCTGGCACGGAAACGAGCAACCACATCGCTGTCGAGGCGCAGCGTTACCTGCTTCTTCGGATTGTCGAGTGCCGGCCGACCACGTGAGCGGCGAATGCTTTCGGCAAGGTCCGGAAACACGTCGGCGAAGGGACGAGCATTCCGAAAATCCTCCTCGGTCCATTCGGGATTGTCCGAAACCGCATCCCAATCTTCCTCGGTGAATCCCTTGCCTGACTTGAATCCGTTGTCCAGCTTTGTAGTGTTCAGCTTAGCTTTCGCCATCGAACAATCTCCTTTCCGTCTGGTTGGCCGCCCGCATTGAAATAACCGAGATGCCTTCGGAGCCAAGCCGGGAAAAGACCACTGCAACAACGCCGCCGCCGACTACCCGACCAATCGCCATGAAACGGCCGGATTTGGCCGCCCGGATCGCCGAGGCAAGGAAAAACTCCTCGTCTAGCGCCGCGAAATCCAAGCCGTGTTTGTCAATGTTGGCCAACCGTTTAGGTTCATCCCAGACGATCTGCATCTGAATTTATGTACCTACATGAATTAAGTCAATAATTTTCGTAACTACAATAATTCCCGAAGCGTTCTCACTTGTTCACAACCCAAGCCGCTCGACCTCGTCCTTCCTGAGCTTAATGTCGTAATCGAGCAAGAACTCATCCAATTGCGGCGGCGCAACCGAGGTGCCCGACAGCATCGCGTGCACTTGGCCGCGATGGTGGATGTCGTGCAGGAAGACATGGGCGAGGATGTCGCCGATCTTTTCGGGGATCATGCCGTCCTCGCGTCGATCGGTGAGGACGCGGCGGTCGAGATCAAGCTCGGACAGGCTGTCGCAGAAAGCGACAAGTCTTCGGTCGAAGTCGGCCTGCGCTTCCGCCAGGCTTGACGCATCGTCAAACGGTATGAAGTCGTCATAGGCCGCAGCACCGAGGCCGCCACCGGTCAGAAAATCGAGATAGAGACGATCGACCGCAAGGATGTGGTTGAGCGTCTCCTTGATCGAGGGAAAGAAACTGGTTCGACCGGCCTCGAACTCGCCGGGCTGAAGCTCCAGCACGGCGCGGTAGAGCCGGTCGTTCGACCACAAATTGTTGCGCGCCATCCGGCGCAGGTGCTCGAGCAAGGTCACCCTTTCAGGTTCCTTTCTCCCCCTCGTATTTCTCGACCTTCTGCTCGATGGCGCCGAAGATCGAATGGCCGGCCTTGTCCTTCATCTCGATCCGCACCGTGTCGCCGAAGCGCAGGAACGGTGTCTTCGGCTCGCCGCTCTCGATGGTCTCGATCATGCGCAGTTCGGCGATGCACGAATAGCCGGCGCCGCCTGCCGCGACCGGCTTGCCTGGCCCATCATTCAGCTTATTGGAGACGGTGCCGGAGCCGATGATGGCGCCGGCGGCGAGCGGCCGCGTTTTCGCGGCATGCACGATCAAGGCCGGGAAATCGAAGGTCATGTCGATGCCGGCATTGGCACGGCCGAACGGTTTGCCGTTGAGATCGGCGAGCAGCGGCAGGCTGACCTTGCCGCCGTCCCAGGCATCACCAAGCTCGTCCGGCGTCACCGCGACCGGCGAGAAAGCAGAAGACGGCTTCGACTGGAAGAAGCCGAAGCCCTTTGCCAGTTCCGGCCCCGTGATGGCGCGAAGCGTCACATCGTTGACCAGCATGACGAGGCGGATGGCCTCGCGTGCCTCGCCCAGCCCGGCGCCCATCGGCACATCGCCGACGATGACGGCAACTTCCGCCTCCATGTCGATGCCGAAGGCTTCGTCGGCCATGCGGATCGGATCGCGCGGCGCAAGGAAGGAGTCCGAGCCGCCCTGGTAGATCAGCGGATCTGTCCAGAAACTCGCCGGCATCTCGGCGCCGCGTGCCTTCCGCACCAGCTCGACATGGTTCACATAGGCGGAGCCGTCCGCCCATTGATAGGCGCGCGGCAGCGGCGAATGGGCGTCATGCTCGTGAAAGCGGGCCGAGGGCACCGCGTTGGTCTCGAGCGATTCCGCCATCGCCGCCAGATGCGGCGCCAAGCGCTCCCAATTGTCGAGCGCAGCCTGCAGCGTCGGCACCAGGAAAGAAGCGTCGGTGAACCGCGTCAGATCGCGCGAGACCACGACCAGTTTTCCGTCGCGCGTCCCGTTCTTCAAAGTGGCAAGCTTCATGCGGTTTCCTCTCCTCGCGGGCTTCGTGCCGCTCGTCCCACAACAAGGCCGTGGCGAGTGATCGTCAAGCCACCCGCCGATGTTTTCCTGACTCTGACCTCACCAATCAGGGCCAGTCGCCTTCCGGCGTGCCGTTGAAGCGCTTCTTCAGGTCGGCCCAGCAGTCGATGTAGTTCTCCTGCAAGGTTTCGAGCTCGGCGGCGTAGCGCGTCAGCATCTGCGGAAAGCGCGTCTCGAACATGAAGGCCATGGTGTTGTCGAGCTTGACCGGTTTCAGGTCGGCGCGGGAGGCCTTCTCAAAGCCGGAGGCGTCGGGTCCGTGCGCCAGCATCTGGTTATGCAGGCTGATGCCGCCGGGGACAAAACCTTCCTCCTTGGCATCGTACTGGCCGTGGATCAGGCCCATGAACTCGCTCATGATGTTGCGGTGGTACCAGGGCGGCCGAAAAGTGTTTTCCGCCACCAGCCAGCGCGGCGGGAAGATGACGAAGTCGACATTGGCGGTGCCCTCCTCGCCGCTCGGCGCCGTCAGCACGGTGAAGATCGACGGGTCAGGGTGATCGAAGAGGATCGCGCCGACCGGCGAAAACGTCGCCAGATCATATTTATAGGGCGCGTAGTTGCCGTGCCAGGCGACGACGTCGAGCGGCGAATGGCCAAGCTCGGTGACGTGGAAAGTGCCGCACCATTTGACGATCAGCCGGCATGGCGTCTCCTTCTCCTCGAACCAGGCGCAGGGGGTCTTGAAGTCGCGCGGATTGGCTAGGCAATTGGCGCCGATCGGGCCGCGGTCGGGCATGGTGAATTTTGCCCCGTAGTTCTCGCAAACATAGCCGCGCGCCTCCTTGTCGGCGAGCTCGACCTTGAAGACGAGGCCCCGCGGCAGCACCGCGATCTCGCCGGGGCGAAGCTCGATGACGCCCATCTCGGTGACAAAGCGCAGCGTGCCGACCTGCGGCACGATCATGAGCTCGCCGTCGGCATTGAAGAAATGGTCGTCGACCATCGAGCGGTTGGCGACATAGACATGCGCCGCCATGCCGGACTGGCCGACCGCGTCGCCGGCGGTGGTCATGGTGCGCATGCCGGAGATGAAGTCGGTCGGCTCGGTCGGGATCGGAACAGGGTTCCATCGGTATTGGCCGAGCGCCAGCTCGTGGTCGCCGACGTTGGGCGCCGTCTTCCACATGGGATAGCTCGCGCCCTTGAAGCGGCCGGTGTGTTTCACGCTGGGACGGATGCGGTAAAGCCAGGAGCGCTCGTTGGTGCCGCGCGGCGCGGTGAAGGGCGAGCCCGAAAGCTGCTCGGCATAGAGCCCGTAGGCCGGCCGCTGCGGCGAGTTGCGGCCCTGCGGCAGCGATCCCGGCAGCGTCTCGGTCTCAAAATCATTGCCGAAGCCCGGCATATAGGAAAAGGCCATCCGATCCTCCCTGATCCCGGGCTGCCGCCCTCAGCGTTGAGGAAGGCTTTCCGGTGATGTTGACCAAACTGGTTTCATTTGTAACCATCGATAATGTAACTATCAACGCCGAACCCCGCATCGATGGTGCGCCAAATGAAACCGGAAATTCTCGAGCTAGAAAACTTCCTGCCCTACCGGCTCTACCGGCTGGCCGACACCGTGAGCCGCGAATTCTCGCGCATCTACAAGGAGCGCCACGGTCTGACGCGGCCGGAATGGCGCACGCTCTCAGGCCTCGGCCAGCGCGGGATGATGACGGCGACGGAACTCGGCGAGCAGTCGGCCATGCACAAGACCAAGGTGTCGCGCGCGGTCGCCGAGCTCGAACGCCGGCGCTGGCTGACAAGGACGCCGGACGAGAACGACCGCCGCGTCGAGCATCTGACGCTGACCAAGGCGGGGCTCGCCGCCTATCGCGAGATGGTGCCGCTGGCGAAGACGTTTGAAAGGGAGCTGCTGGCGAGGCTGAGCGAGGAAGAGAGAGCGGCGATTGTCAGGGGGGTGGCAGCACTGGAAGAGGCTTTATCTTCTTCGTAGCGATCCTTCACACCCCCTCTGTCCGGCAGGCCAAAGAGGGAGCTGTCCCGCAGCATTGCCAGGATGCTGCTTCAACCAAACCCTACCAATCCATCACCACTTTGCCGGAACTGCCGCTGCGCATCGCATCGAACCCAACCTGGAAATCGTCGATGCCGATGCGATGCGTGATCAGACCCGAGACATCCAGCGGCCCCTGCACCAGGGCGATCATCTTGTACCAGGTCTCGAACATCTCGCGGCCGTAGATGCCTTTGAGATGCAGCATCTTGAAGATGACCTTGTTCCAGTCGATCTCGAAGCCGGTGGGAGCGATGCCGAGGATGGCGATCTTGCCGCCATTGTTCATGGTGTCAATCATGTCGCGGAAGGCTGGCGCGGCGCCCGACATCTCCAGCCCGACGTCGAAACCTTCGGTCATGCCGAGTGCCGGCATCACGTCGCGCAGCTTCTCCTTCGAGGCGTCGACCACATGCTGGACGCCGAGCTTGCGCGCCAGTTCCAGCCGGACCGGGTTGATGTCGGTGATAACGACTTTCCGCGCGCCGACGCATTGCGCGACCAGCGCGCCCATGATGCCGATCGGGCCGGCGCCGGTGACCAGCACATCCTCGCCGACCAGGTCGAAGGACAGTGCGGTGTGGACGGCGTTGCCTAATGGATCGAAGATCGCCGCGATCTCGTCCGGCACGTCGTCGGGGATCGGCACGACATTGTGCTGCGGGATCGCTACATACTCGCCGAAGGCGCCGGGCCGGTTGACGCCGACGCCGAGCGTGTTGCGGCAGAGATGCCCTCGCCCCGCGCGGCAGTTGCGGCAGTGGCCGCAGACGATGTGACCCTCGCCCGAGACGCGCTGTCCGACCTTGTATTCGGTGACGGCCGCGCCGAAATCCGCGACGGTGCCGACAAATTCATGGCCGGTCACCATCGGCACCGGCACGGTCTTCTGCGCCCACTGGTCCCAATTGTAGATGTGGACGTCGGTGCCGCAGATCGCGGTCTTCCTGACCTTGATCAGCACGTCGTTGGGGCCGATTTCCGGCACCGGCACTTCTTCCATCCAGATGCCCGGCTCGGCCTTGGCCTTCACCAGCGCCTTCATCATGTTGGACATCGAACACTCTCC
>NZ_RZSR01000270.1:0-6337 GCF_004023265.1 Mesorhizobium sp. M1A.F.Ca.IN.020.06.1.1 | reverse complement strand
GTCATCGCATCGGGCGGCCGCACCCGCATTTCGGCGCTCGCCAGCGAGATTGGCTGGAGCCGCAAGCATCTGGCGGCGAAATTCACCGACGCGACCGGCATCGGCCCGAAGACATTGTCACGCATCGTGCGCTTCAACCGCGCGCTGTCGCTGTCGAAGCGGCAGGACGACAACTGGGCCGGCATTGCCGCCGATTGCGGCTACGCCGACCAGGCGCATCTGGTGCGCGAATTCCGTCAGCTTGCCGGCGAAACGCCATCCGGGCTCGCCACGTGGATCTAAGCTTCAGGCGAGGTAACATTTCTTCAAGACGTGGAAACCGCCTTCGCACAGACTGGCATCCATTCAACCAGCACAGGGATATTGTCATGCCAGCAACAAACGAAGCACCCCGTCTCTATCCAGCCCTGCGATACAGGAACGCCGCTAGGATGATCGACTGGCTCAGCGAGGCCTTCGGCTTCGAACTGCGCGCCCGTTATGGCGATGGCGACATCGTTCACCACGCGGAACTGACCTTTGGGTCCTCGATGATCATGCTGGGCACCGCGCGCGACGACGACTACGGCAAGATGGTCGGCGAGCCCGGCGGTGGCGGCGGCAAGTCCATCTACATCGCCGTCGATGATGCCGATGCCGCCTATGCCAAGGCGAAAAAGGCCGGCGCCAGGATCACCCAGGAACTGGTCGACCGCGACTATGGCAGTCGCGAGTTCATCTGCCTCGACCCCGAAGGCAATGTCTGATCCTTCGGCACCTACTGGCCGAAGGCGGGCGAGAAGGCGTAGTTGCTATCCGCGCCGGCATTTGCGGCTGGCGAAAACGCCTGAACCTCGTCATCCACGGGCGGAGCGGGAGCGAAGCGGACGCGAAGACCCGAGGATCCATTCCGTGACCTCGATCGAAGGGCGCAGAGGAGCAGAATTCTGCACGGTAGCAACGCCTTACCGTCACGGAATGGATCCTCGGGTCTGCGCCGCGTCGCTTCGATCCTTACTCCGCCCGTGGATGACGATGCGGCGGAAGCTTTCGCTAATGGCAAGCGTATGCGCATCGAGGGGAGGACCTACCGCGCCAGCCCGAAAATCGCATCGCAGTCGAGATGCTTCTCCAGCTCGGCCGCGACCTCGTCCAGCGCCTTCTCGACCTCGGCGCGATAGTCGATGCCCCCATCCTTGACCCCGAGGCTCGCAAGGTAGGCCGCGCGAAAAGCGTCCGCTGCAAACAGCCCATGCAGATAGGTACCGATAACCTTGCCATCGGCGGAGACCGCGCCGTCCTCGAGGCCGTTGATGATCGCCGAAGGCCGCGCGGCGTCCGGGCCGGTGGTGCGGCCGAGATGGATCTCGTAGCCTTCGAGCGGCAGGCCGAATTGCACCGAATGAGCGCTCGAGTTGCGCACCGTCTTTTCCGGTTCCATCACCGTCTCGATGTCGAGCAGGCCAAGGCCCTCCGTCTCGATGACGCTGCCTTCGATGCCATCGGGGTCGCGAACCTTGCGGCCGAGCATCTGATATCCGCCGCAGATGCCGACGACATGGCCGCCGCGTTTGCGGTGCGCGGCAAGGTCGCGATCCCAGCCATTCTCGCGGAATTTTATCAGATCGCCGATGGTCGATTTCGAGCCCGGAATGACCACCAGCCCGGCATCTTCCGGGAGCGGCTTTCCCGGCGGCACGAACACCACCTCGACCTGCGGCTCGGCCTTGAGCGGATCGAGATCGTCGAAGTTGGCGATCCGCGCCAGCATGGGCACCGCCACCTTCAGCGCCCGCCTTTCGCCCGAGGCAAGTCGCTCGAGCACAACCGAATCTTCGGACGGCAGCCTTGCCGCGGACTTCAGCCAGGGCACGAGGCCGAAACAGCGCCAGCCGGTAAACTTGCCGATGGCGCTGACCCCATCGTCGAACAGCGAGACATCGCCGCGGAACTTGTTGATGAGATAGCCGGCGATCATGCGCCGGTCTTCCTCCGGCAGGATCAGATGCGTGCCGGCGACGGAAGCAATGACGCCGCCGCGGTCGATGTCGCCGATAAGCACCACCGGGACGTTGGTACGCGTGGCAAAGCCCATATTGGCGATGTCGCGGCTCCTAAGGTTGATCTCGGCCGGCGAGCCGGCGCCCTCGACGATGACGAGGTCGGCGTCCTCGCCGACCTTCGCCCAGGAATCGAGCACCGCATCCATCAGCCTGGCCTTCATCGCCTGATAGTCGCGCGCCCGCGCCTCGCCAAAAACCTTGCCCTGCACCACCACTTGCGAGCCGATGTCGCTTTGCGGCTTGAGCAGCACCGGGTTCATGTGCACGGTCGGCCTCACCCCGCAGGCCAGCGCCTGCAGCCACTGCCCGCGGCCGATCTCGCCGCCGCCGGTCTTGTTGTTGCCGGGGATGTCGGCGACGGCGGCGTTGTTGGACATGTTCTGCGGCTTGAACGGCCTGACCTTCAGTCCGCGTTTTTTTGCTGCCCGGCAGAGCCCCGCCACCAGCACCGTCTTGCCGACATCCGAGCCGGTGCCTTGCAGCATGATCGCCCTGACCATCAGCCCCTGCCCTCCGCGCCGATGATCGATTTCTGCGCGAGCGGTCCACCTCGCCAGATATAGAGCGCCATCAGAGGCTCCTTGCCGGTACGCATGGCGTGATTGACGTTGGACGCATGGTGGATGATTTCGCCCGCCGCTCGAACCCGAAAGCCGGCCCCGCCCATGCGCCACTCGGTGCTGCCGGTCAGCGGAATGTAGATCTCCTCGGCGGTGTGGTGGTGGTCTGGGTAGACACTGTCGGGCCCGAGGATCAGCAGGCCGCCCGCGACCTCGTCATTGGCGAAATGCCCCCGCGTGCCGAACACCTCCAGCCAGCCGTAATTGTCGATGAAGAGCTGTCCGAAATCGGCAGCGGTATAAGTCTGGCCCCAGCACAGCTCATTGCGATGGTCCGCGATGAACCGCGTCAGCGGCCCGGCGTCCCGCGGCGCAAGCTCCGCAATCCGATCGAGATGGCGAAGGCACCGAAGCGCACGTGGTTCGCGCGAACGAGAGGGCATGTGCCAATCGATGCGCGCGACGGCGTCCGCAACCAGATCGCTGTCGATGCCGGCGAGATAGAAGTGGAACCTGTCCAGCAGCTGATCGAAAATTGTCGGCACGCAAGACTCCGTTGATCAATCCATGCACAGCCGGTCCGCGGCGGGCTGGGTTGCGCGGCGGCATCATTGGTCTAGATTGATGGCTGCGCAAAGCCAAAAACGACAGGCCGCAAGGCCTGAAACGACAGGGAGCACGCCATGGACGCGGCAGTCGATGCGGGCACTGGCCAATTCGAACTCACCGAGCAACAGCGCGCCATGAAGGAGATGGCTGAGGCCTTCGCGGCCGATCGGGTCGCGCCGAACGCGCTCGACTGGGACCGGGCAAAGCACTTTCCGGCCGACGTGATCCGCGAGACCGGACCGCTCGGCCTGGGCGGCATCTATGTCCGCGACGATGTCGGCGGCTCGGCGCTCGGTCGGCTGGATGCGGTGCTGATCTTCGAGGCGCTGGCGCATGCCGATCCGGCCTTCTCCTCCTTCATCTCCATCCACAACATGGCGGCATCAATGATCGACCGCTTCGGCAGCGACGAGCAACGCCGGCGCTTCCTGCCGAAGCTGACCTCCATGGAATGGCTGGCGAGCTATTGCCTGACCGAGCCCGGCTCCGGCTCCGATGCCGCCGCCTTGAAGACGAGAGCGGTGAGGAGCGGCGGCGACTATGTCTTGAACGGCGCCAAGCAGTTCATCTCCGGCGCTGGCGACAGCGACGTCTATGTCGTCATGGCGCGCACCGGCGGCGACGGGCCCAAAGGCATTTCGACCCTGGTGGTGCCCAAGGATGCGCCCGGCCTCTCCTTCGGCGCCAATGAGCACAAGATGGGTTGGCATATGCAGTCGACCCGCCAGGTCATCTTCGAGGATTGCAAGGTGCCGGCCGAGAACCTGCTTGCCACCGAAGGCGCGGGCTTCGGCATCGCCATGGCCGGGCTCGACGGCGGCCGGCTCAACATCGCCGCCTGCTCGCTGGGCGGCGCGCAGTCGGCGCTCGACAAGGCGCTCGCCTACACGAGCGAGCGCAAGGCCTTCGGATCGAAGATCAACCAGTTCCAGGCCCTGCAGTTCAGGCTGGCCGACATGGAGACGGAGCTGCAGGCGGCCCGCATCTTCCTCTATGCCGCCGCCTCGAAGCTCGATCGCAAGGCGCCGGATGCCGGCAAATGGTCGGCGATGGCCAAGCGCTTCGTCACCGACATCGGCTTCGACATCGCCAACGAGGCGCTGCAGTTGCATGGCGGCTACGGCTATCTGCACGATTACGGCATCGAGAAGCTGGTGCGTGATCTGCGCGTCCACCAGATCCTCGAAGGCACCAACGAGATCATGCGCGTCATCATCGCGCGAACGCTGATCGGCCGCTGAAGCAGCAAATTTCGGGAGACAACGATGGCAACGATCGCCTTCATCGGCCTTGGCAATATGGGCAACCCAATGGCTGCCAACCTCGTAAAGGCGGGGTATGCGGTGCAAGGCTTCGACCTCGTGCCGGAGAACCTCACGATCGCAAAAGAGCATGGCGTCACCGTCATGGCCAATGCCGTCGCCGCGGTGAAGGACGCCGACGTGGTGATCACCATGCTTCCCGCCGGCAAGCATGTGTTGTCGGTCTACGAGGACATCGCGCCCAAGGCGAAGAAAGGTGCCTTGCTGATCGATTCCTCGACCATCGATGTCGAATCGGCACGCAAGGCTCACGCCATTGCCGCCAGGCACGGCTTGCCTTCGATCGACGCGCCTGTGTCCGGCGGCACCGGCGGCGCCACCGCCGGCACGCTCACTTTCATGGCCGGCGGGTCGGATGCAGCATTCGCCTCTGCCGAGCCGATCCTGAAGCCGATGGCCGGCCGCATCGTTCATTGCGGCGGTGACGGCGCCGGCCAGGCCGCCAAGATCTGCAACAACATGATTCTCGGCATTTCGATGATCGGCGTCGCCGAAGCCTTTGTGCTCGCCGAGAAACTCGGCCTGTCGCACCAGGCGCTGTTCGACGTCGCCTCCACCTCCTCCGGCCAGTGCTGGTCACTGACCACTTACTGCCCGGTGCCCGGCCCTGTTCCGGCGTCGCCCGCCAACCGCGACTACAAGCCGGGTTTTGCTGCCGCCCTCATGCTCAAGGACCTGAAATTGTCGCAGGAAGCCGCGCAAAGCGCCGGCGCCGTGACGCCCCTGGGCGCCGAGGCGACGCAGCTCTACGCTCTGTTCAATGCGCAGGGCAACGCAGGCGCCGACTTTTCCGGCATCATAAATTTCCTGCGCGGCGATCAAACCTAAGCAGCTGCTTGCAAAGGGTTATTAGCAAATTTTTTCGACAGAAATCCGGCAAATTTAGATTTGCTTAAGGTCTCGCTAACTCACCGGTAACGATGTGCCTTTAAAACGGACTGCGAGGCGGACATCGCAACCGCCCGGCGCTCCGGATCAGGTCTCGCGTACCGGAGCCCGTAAGTTTCGCAGGTCTCGAGTAGCGAAACGCCATGCGTATCTGGCAAAGCCGCGTTCCCTTCTGGGACGCGGTTTTTGCGTCTGGGCAAGGCTTCGCTGCAGATTCGGGTCGCCGGGCACCCTCCAGCAAGGGCGCCCGGCTGTGTTTTCTCAGCGCTTCCGCAAATCCGCCTCCGCAAGGTCGAGCGCCTTGGCGATGCGCTCGCAGGCCATGTCGATGGTGTCGCGCGTCCAGATCAGCGGCGGCGACAGTATCATCGTGTCGCCGGTGGCGCGCAGCATCATGCCCTGCGAGATCGCGTGATCGCGCACGACGACCGCCGCACTTCCCGACGGCAGGTATCGTTCCTTGGTCGCCTTGTCCTTGACGATCTCTATCGCACCCATAAGACCGATCGAGCGCACCTCGCCGACCAGCCTGTGGCCGGCGATGCGCTCCTGCAGCGCTTGCGCGAAATAGGGACCGGTGTCGGTCCTGACGCGCTCGACCAGACCTTCCCGTTCAATGATCTCGAGGTTCTTCAGGGCCACCGCGCACGCGACCGGGTGACCGGAATAGGTGTAGCCGTGGTAGAACTCGCCGCCCTTTTGGACGAGCGTCCTGCTGATGCGGTCGCCGACCAGGAGCGCCGACAGCGGCTGGTAGCCGGAGGTCAGCGCCTTGGCGGTGGTGATGGTGTCGGGCTGGACGTCAAAGGTCTGCGCCGCGAACCATTCGCCGGTGCGGCCATAGCCGGTAATCACCTCGTCGAGCATCAAGAGCACATCGTATTTGCGGCAGATGCGCTGCACCTCCGGCCAGTAG
>NZ_RZSR01000269.1:0-6337 GCF_004023265.1 Mesorhizobium sp. M1A.F.Ca.IN.020.06.1.1 | reverse complement strand
GCAGAGGCTTGTCGGGCCGCCAACTGGGCAGCGGCACATCGGCATAGTTCTGATCGGTCTGGTCGACGAAAGCCTTGGGCGCCGGCCCGGTGGCCCCGCCAAGGCCGACCGCGATCAGCGTCGGGTGATCGAGTTTCACCTGATAGGGCGATTTGGCCTTGTCCTTGGCGGCGACGGCAGGCGCTGCCTCCGACTGCTGTTCCTTCGGCTTCTTCTTGCAGATCTCGTCCTGCAGGTCGTTGGGCGACAGCGTGTCGCCATAGGGCTTGAGCGCCGCGAGCGTCGTCGACCCGGCCGCCGGCGCGTCAAAACCCTGGTCGAGCAGCTTCGCCGCCGCTTCGGCGCGGCTGATGGCGGATTTTTCGCCGAGCACCACGGCAACCAGTGTGCGGCCATCGCGCGTCGCCGAGCCGATCATGTTGAAGCCCGAGGAGCAGACGAAGCCGGTTTTCATCCCGTCGGCGCCGGGATAGCGCCCGATCAGCAGATTGTAGTTCGGGATCGCCTTCTTACCGACGGCAAGGCCCTCGATAGAGAACCACGGCGCATATTGCGGGAAGTCGTTGCGAAGCGCCGTCACCAGGACGGCAAGGTCGCGCGCGGTCGTGTACTGGTCCGGCGAGAACAGCCCATTCGGGTTGACGAAATGCGTTCCGACCATGCCGAGCCTGGCGGCCTCGGCATTCATGCGGTCGGCGAAGGCGGCCTGCGATCCGCCGATGTTCTCGCCGACGGCCATGGCGATGTCGTTGGCCGACTTGACCAGCATCATCTTCAGCGCATTGTCGAGCCGCATGACCGATCCGGGCTTGAAGCCCATCTTGCTCGGCGGCTCGCCGGCCGAATGTTTCGTCACCTTGATCGGCGAATCGAGCGCCACCTCGCCGGCGGCGATCGCTCGGAACGCCACATAGGCCGTCATCAGCTTGCTCAGCGAGGCCGGATACCAGCGCTTGAAGGCGTCCTGATGCTCCAGCACCTTGCCGCTCTTCAGGTCGAACAGCACCACCGGATTGGCGCGCGCAGTGCCGGAAAGCATCGGCAGCGCCAGCGCCCCCGCAAGCAATAGGTTGAGGAAATGCCTCTGCCGCATGATCAATTCCGAAATCGCCTCTTGCCGTAGTTGCCGCTGGCTCCGTAAGATTTCGCTGCGCGATGGCCAGCATAGTGCGGACCGACCCTCGACTCCGGGCCGCATTATGCGGTGCTATTTACCCTATGTGACGTCAAAATGGCAAAGCGCCAGACGATCACACTTGCCGGGCAGCGGCCCTGAATTGCCTGCCCCAACAAAGAAATGGAACGATTATGCCAATTCTCAACCGTGCCGCGGAAATGCAGGAAGAAGTCGCGGGCTGGCGGCGCCATCTGCACCAGACGCCGGAACTGAACTTCGACGTTTTCCAGACCGCCGCCTTCGTCACCGACAAGCTGCAGGCTTTCGGTTGCGACGAGGTTGTGACCGGCCTCGGCAAAACCGGCGTCGTCGGCATCATCCGCGGCCGTAAGGGCGAGGGTCCGGCCATCGGCCTGCGCGCCGACATGGACGCTTTGCCGATCAACGAGATCACCGGCAAGCCTTACGCGTCGAGCGTTCCCGGCAAAATGCATGCCTGCGGCCATGACGGCCACACCGCCATGCTGCTCGGCGCAGCCAAATACCTCGCCGAAACGCGCAATTTCGTCGGCTCCGTGGCGGTGATCTTCCAGCCCGCCGAGGAAGGCGGCGGCGGCGGCAACGAAATGGTCAAGGACGGCATGATGGACCGCTTCGGCATCTCGAAGGTGTTCGGCATGCATAACATGCCCGGCCTTCCCGTCGGCGAGTTCGCCATCAAGCCCGGCCCGATCATGGCGGCGACCGCCGAATTCACCATCACCGTCAAGGGGCATGGCGGCCATGCGGCGATGCCGCATGCCACGATCGACCCGATCGTAATTACCAGCCACTTGGTGAGCGCTTTGCAAACCATTGCTTCACGCAGCACCGATCCGGTCGAGGCCGTCGTCGTGTCGGTGACCAAATTCCATGCCGGCGATGCCTACAACGTCATACCGGAAAAAGCCGAGATCGCCGGCACGGTCCGCACGCTGAAAAAGGAAGTGGCCAGGAAAGCGGAAGAGAAAATCCGCGCCATTTGCGCTGGCCTGGCATCAGCCTTCGGCGCGACGATCGAGGTCGACTACGACCCCAACTATCCCGTCACTTTCAACCATCCGGAAGAGACGGCCTTCGCCAGCGATATTGCCGCCGGCGTCGCCGGCGACGCGAATGTCCACCGCGCCATCCAGCCGGTGATGGGCGGTGAGGATTTTTCCTACATGCTGGAAGCGCGCCCCGGCGCCTTCATCTTCATCGGCAACGGCGACACCGCCGGCCTTCACCATCCGGCCTATGACTTCAACGACGAGGTCATACCGCACGGCATGAGCTATTGGGTGAGGCTGGCGGAGACGGCGCTGGCCGCCTGACCGCTTTGCACGGAGGCGACCTTCCCGGCCGATTCCCGCCGATCGGCCGGTAACGCCTCTTGGCGAACCGGCCCGAAGCGTTTATGTGTCGGGCCGCGTGGTCCCGTAGCTCAGTAGGATAGAGCGGCAGATTCCTAATCTGTAGGTCACAGGTTCGATTCCTGTCGGGATCACCAACTAAATCAAATGGTTGGCTGACTTTTGCAATGCTCCCATGTTGCATTTTCTTGCAACTGGGCTCCCGTTGCTTTCCGTTCGCTCGAATCTCAAGCACTCCCTGGCCGCCGCGGTGAGAGCGCGGGCAGGGCAATCAGATGCGCCGGCCGGTTTTGGCGTCGAACAGATGCGCCGAGGCGCGGTCGATCTCGATCCGCACGCTCTCGCCTTGCTTCAGCGCCAGCCGCTCGCGGAAAAGGCAGGAGATCACCTCTCCGCCGCAGTCGACCGTGGCGAAGATTTCCGAGCCGGTCGCCTCCATGAGCGTGACTGTGCCGGAGAGACCCTGGCCGGTCGCCCGGATATGCTCGGGACGAATGCCGTAGACCAGTTCCCTTCCCGCGGCTTCGCTCGGCCGGATGCCTTGCGGTAGCGGCAACGTCAGCCCACCGGCACTGCGGAAGATGCCCTCCTCGATGTGGCCGTGGATGAAGTTCATGGCCGGCGAGCCGATGAAGCCGGCAACGAACAGATTGGCCGGCCGGTCGTAGAGATCGAGCGGCGCGCCGATTTGCTCGACCAGACCGTCGTGCAGCACGACGATCTTGTCGGCCATGGTCATCGCCTCGATCTGGTCGTGCGTGACATAGATGGTGGTGGTGCCGAGCCGCTGATGCAGCGCCTTGATCTCGCCGCGCATCTGCACGCGCAATTTGGCGTCGAGATTGGAGAGCGGCTCGTCGAACAGAAACACCTGCGGGTCGCGCACGATGGCGCGGCCCATGGCGACGCGCTGGCGCTGGCCGCCGGAAAGCTGGCGCGGATAGCGGTCGAGCAGCTTTTCCAGGCCGAGAATGCCGGCTGCCCGCTTCACCCGGCTCGCGGTATCGGCCGGATCGGCTTTCTTGATCTTGAGCGCGAAGCCCATATTGTCCGCCACCGTCATGTGCGGGTAGAGCGCGTAGTTCTGGAACACCATCGCGATGTTGCGGTCCCGTGCCCTGAGGTTGTTCACGGTGCGCTCGCCGATTGCGATCTTTCCGGCCGAGATCGTTTCCAGCCCCGCGATCATGCGCAGCAGCGTCGACTTTCCGCAGCCCGACGGTCCGACCAGGATGACGAACTCGCCATCGGCGATATCGACGCTGACATCGTGGATGATCCGAGTGGCTCCGAAAGCCTTCTGCACGTTGTTGATGCTTACCGATGCCATTGCATATCTCCGAAAGAATGAGGGCGGATCAGGCGCTCAGCCACCCTTGACCGCGCCGGCGGTCAGCCCGGCGACGATCTGCCGTTGCGCGAACATGGTCAGCACCAGCACCGGCAGCGTCACCACCAGCGCGGCGGCGGCGAGCGGCCCCCAGCTCACCTGCTCGTAGGACAACATGTTGTAGACCGCGACCGGCAGTGTCCGCGTCTCGCGGCTGGCGAGCACGACGCCGAAGACGAAGTTGTTCCACGAGAAGATGATCGACAGGATGAAGGCGACGACGATGCCGGGCTTGGCGATCGGCAGCGCGACCAGGCGAAACACCTGCCACGAACTGGCGCCGTCGATGTTGGCGGCCTCCTCCAATTCCATCGGCGTCGTCTCGAAATAGCCGATCATCACCCAGACCACGATCGGCACCGTCACCACCAGATGGATGATGATCTGCGGCCAGAGCGTGCCGAGGATGCCCAGCCACTGAAACAGGAGGAACAGCGGGATGAGATAGGAAAGCCCGGGCGTCATGCGGGCGATCATGATGACGATCGCCGAGCGTTCCGCCTTGAGCCTGGCGATGCCATAGCCGGCCGGCACGCCGATCAGCAGCGCCAGCAGCGTCGCCGTGCCGGTCACCAGCACCGAGTTCCACAGATAGAGCAGGAAATTGTTCTCCTCGAACACCTTTGCGTAGTTCGACCAGGCGAAGCGCTCCGGGATCAGGATCGGCGGATAGGCGCCGTTGTCGATCTCGAACTTCAGCGACAGCGAGATCATCCAGAGGAAGAACAGGATCGCCGGCGAGACCAGCACCAGCGCCGCGAAGAACAGGCCTATCTTGTTGAGCAGCCGCGAGCTCACCTATTTGCCCTCCGTGTCGACCCATTGCGAGCGCTGGCGCAGCATCAGGAGGATGAAGGACAGGGCCACGATGACGATGAAGAACCCCACCGCCATGGCCGAGCCGTAGCCCATGTCGTAATAGGAGAAGGCGGTGTTGTAGAGATAGATGTTGATTGTTTCCGATGCCGTGCCCGGCCCACCTTGGGTCATCGCGTAGATGATATCGAAGCTCTTGAGCGCATCGATCGTGCGGATGATGACCGCGATCATCAGAAACGGCGCGATCATCGGCAAGGTGAGGTAGCGGAACTGCTGCCAGGCATTGGCGCCGTCGATCTCGGCGCTTTCGAACGGCTCGCGCGGCACTGACGCCAGCCCACCCAGCACGATCAGCATCACCAGCGGCGTCCACTGCCAGGTCTCCACCGCGACCAGCGAAGGAATTACGGTGTTGGCGTTGAATATCCACTCCTGCGCCGGAATGCCGACTAGCGACAAGAGATAGTTGAGCACGCCGAGCTGCGGATGGAACATCATGGTCCAGACCAATGCCACGGCGACGGGCGTGGCCATCATCGGCATCACGAAGACGCCGCGCAGCAGGCCGCGCAAGGCAAACCTGGCGTCGAAGATGAGCGCGGCGACGGTACCGAAAAACATCGGCGCGACCACCGACAGGAAAGTATAAATCAAGGTATGCCAGAGCGATTCCCAAAACCGCGGATCGCTCGCCAAGCGCAGATAATTTTCCATCCCGGCAAAGCTTCGCGACTGGCCGAGCGTCCAGCTGTTGACGCTCATCCACAACGTGAAGGCCCAGGGGAAGACGATCACGGCGCCGACGACGACGAGCGCAGGAATGACGAAAGGCCAGTAGTTTGGAGCCAGCCGGATCGGCTGGCTCTCTTCGACGGCTTGCGTCGTCACCCCTGCGCGTTCCGGGGCGATGGCGGACATCAGCCTTGCTCGCTCCTGTCGAGAACCGGCTGGAACTGCTCGGTGGCCTTCTTCAGTTCGTCGGCGGGATCGGCGCCGGCAATCCTGTTGGTCAGCGCCACGCCATAGATGTCGCGGAACCCGGTCACCGGGATGATGACCGGCAGCGCCAGCCGGCTGATGTTGCCTGAGCCGACCACGGCATCCAGCCAGCTCGGCGGCATGGTGACGCCTTCGCGCACCTTGGGATCTTCCAGCACCGACTTGCGGAACGGCACGCCGGCGCCGGCCTGCAGCAGGCGCGCGCCCATGGCCGGAGAGACCGCCCACTGGCAGAACAGATAGGCCGCTTCCTTCTTCGCGCTGGCGGACGTGACACCGATGCCGTCGCCGAACGTGCCTGCGGCATGCGCCTTGGGTCCCTTCGGCATGACGCCATAGCCGACCTTGCCGACCACCCGCGACTTCTCCGGATTTTCCATCGGCGGTGCGAAGCCCACGCCATCGAACCACATGCCGATCTTGCCCTGCAGGAAGGCGGATTGCGCCTCGGCCCAGTTGAAGCCGGTGACGCCGGGAGGCGCGGCCTTGGTCATCAGCCGCTTGTAGAGGGCGGCAGCCTCGATCGCCTCCGGCGAGGTCGTGCGCAGCTTGCCGTCGCTGCCGAGCGGCGTCATGTCGTAGCCGAGCATCAGAGACGTCCACACCGGCGTGTTGGCG
>NZ_RZSR01000268.1:0-6361 GCF_004023265.1 Mesorhizobium sp. M1A.F.Ca.IN.020.06.1.1 | reverse complement strand
GTCGTCGATCATGCTGACCGCTCTTGTGGCGCTCGGTTACTTCAATCCATGGATGATCCTGGCCTTCAGCTGCCTGGCCGGATGCGGTGCCGCCTTCACCGATCCCGCTTGGCACGCATCGGTCGGCGACATTTTGCGAAAGCGCGAAGTTCCCGCCGCCGTCACGCTGATCTCGGTCGGCTACAATGCCATGCGCAGCATTGGTCCGGCACTTGGCGGCGTCATTGTCGCCTCCTTCGGACCCCTGACCGCCTTTGCCCTGGCGACGCTGACCTATTTCGCCATGCTATGGGCGATCGGCGTCTGCAAATGGAGCGGTCGCTCTTCGCCTCTTCCGCGTGAGCCCTTGACCACCGCCATTCATGACGGGGCGCGATTCACGGCGCTCTCGGGAGAGATAAAGGCGGCAATCGCGCGCGGAACGCTTTTTGGACTGACAAGCATTTCCATCCTGGCGCTTCTGCCACTGGTTGCGCGCGATCAGCTCGGCGGCGGACCGATCGTCTACGGTGTCCTGATGGCTGGGTTTGGCGCCGGCGCCTTGTGCGCGGGCATATCCAACAACGCGCTCAGGCGAGCCCTGTCGCAGGAGCGGCTGACCACGCTGGCGTGCATCTCCTGCGCCGCCTGCTGCCTGGCTCTTGCCTTCACGCCTTCGATCGTTGTGGCAACGATCGCCTTGACACTTGGTGGGGCAGGCTGGGTCGTCACCTGGACGGGGCTTGACGTCAGCGTGCAGCTGTCGAGCCCGCGATGGGTCGTCGGACGTACGCTCTCGATCTATTCCGCGCTCGCCTCAGGCGGCATCGCTGCTGGCAGCTGGCTATGGGGCGTGGTGGCTGAAAACTACTCGCTCACCCTGGCGCTGGAAAGCTCCGCCGGCGCCCTGCTCTTGGTTGCCGCCACCGGGCTCTTGTTGCCCATTCGTCAATGGAAAGAGTCCGACCAGGATTCGCTTGGCTTCGAAACCCCGCAACTTGCCCTTGACCTGAAGTCGAGAAGCGGTCCGATCGTCGTCAAGATCGAATACGCCATACCGGAAGACAAAGTCGAAGAATTTCTGGATCAGATGCGGGAACGACGCCGGGTGCAAAGCCGTGCCGGCGCCCGGCACTGGAACCTGCAGCGCGACCTGCAGGAGCCCGTGCATTGGACGGAGACATTTCGCACGCCGACCTGGATGGACTATCTTCGCCTCAACCATCGCCTGACATCGGTGGACAAGGAACTCGACCAGCGCCTTCGCGAGTTGCATGCCGGCGGGCTTCCGCCACGCACAAGGCTTGCCATAGAGCGTCCGACCGGGGCGACGCGCAGGCGGGAGCAGTCGACAGGCTTCTTTTTCCGGCGGTGACCGTGTTCAAGCGCAAGCAACTCGCGAGCCCAGAGCTGGCTCGGCCCCCTCGAATAGAGTCTGTCACCAGGTCTGGAAGAGATCGGACGTCTGGTCACTCAGCCGCAGATTGACCCGTAGGGCACCGAATAGAGCCGCTTACGCCGCCGATGGGACCGCGCTGCGCCGAAGCTCACTGCCCCGATCGCCGAGCACCCTTGGTCAGGAAGAAGCAAACGGCATTGATCGGCCGGCCTTGTCATCCTAATCATGAAAGGAAGCACAGTGCTTTCGCTTACGCCAGCCGAGACGACATGAGCAGATACAAAGACCATCGCAAGCCTCGTCGGCATAGAGATGACGACGAGGCGTTTCCTTTTGTCGAGCCTGGTTTCGTGCCCAGCTTCTTTCAGCGCCCATCTGCCGCGGCCGCGAAGCCGGTCGAGGCTGATGTGAAGTGGTTCAATGCCAGCAAGGGATTTGGTTTCGTCAAAGTCTCGGACGGCACGGAAGTCTATCTGCCGCTCCGCGTGCTGGAAGCGGCCGGGAGCCGCGGTGTGGCGGAAGGAGTGCGTCTCAAGGTTACATTGGAAGAGACGCGAAAGGGGCATCAGGTTGCGCAAGTGTTGGAGATCATGGAAGGGATCCAGCCACCGACACAGGCGAATGCCGCTGAAGCGTCCCTGATACGGTCGGGCGCTCGGGAAGAAATCGCGGGGACTGTGAAGTGGTACAACAGCCAAAAAAGGTTTTGGCTTCATCGCTCCTGCAACCGGAGGCAAGGACGTCTTCGTCCATGCCTCCGCGCTGTCCCGCTCAGGGCTGAGCGCGTTGCTGGAGGGGCAGAAGGTGCTGTTCGAGCAAGGGCAGGGGCAAGAAAGGCACGGAGGTGCAAAGCATCCGCCTTTCGTAGCGTATTGCCAGCGGTGCGCCGCCAGTCTTCTACCGGCCGTCTCCTCGGAGGCGCTCCCTTTTCGTGACCGATGAACAGGGACATGGTGAGATGCGCGCCCTTCAAGGTACAGGCTGGCCGGCAGCCAACGCATACTCTTGGGGGGCGGGAGGTTACATGAAAGCGTTGGCCGCCGACACTGGCCGGCGCGTCAGCAAAGACGCGCGGGCAGGTAGGGCCGGAGGGGCACCTTCAATCAGGATGCCAGTTCGTGGTAAAGAAGCTGTTCTCCGGTAGCGGCTCGGTTAGACATTGCGATCTACGGCCACGAAGCATTCGCCGCGCCGGCCTGCGTTCGCACCCAGCCGAGGCACGCGGACGCGGAAAGAGCCGATCGCGCTTTCGTCCATTTGAGGGGAGGAAAGCATAATGGCTTTCAGCAAATACAGTGGCATTTTCACGTCTGCCGAGTTGGCTCTTCTCCAGAGGGTCTTTGACCAGCTCTGCATGGAGCGCCGCTTGGAGCTTGACGACGCAGACCAAAGGGACCGACTTGCCCAAGAGGTCATCCAAGCGTTCGAGAATGGCGTCACCGACGAAGTGGAGCTGTTGGCGATTTCGAAGCGTCGCGCAGCGCGGGCGTGAAGCCAGTTTCCCCGCGCTCTTCATGGGTCTCCCGCCGGCTTTTCGGTTTCCTGCGCCTCCTCCTGACCCAGCGGCTTCGTTGTAATGACAGGAATGTCATCCATCGGGATAGGTTTTCCGATCAGATAGCCTTGAGCTTCATCGCATCCGAAGCGGCGCAGACAGTCGAGCTGTTCGGGAGTTTCCACACCTTCGGCCGTGACCTCAATTCGAAGTTCGTGCGCCAGCTGAATCAACGATCTTACAATCGCGGCGCAGTCCGCATCGACTAGCATATCCTGGACAAAGGAGCGGTCGATCTTCAGCCGTGAAAGAGGCAATTTGCGCAGATATGTAAGGGAGGAAAAGCCGGTGCCAAAATCGTCAAGAGCGACCGTGACGGATAGAAAGCTCAGCGATTGCAATAAAGAGATGGCGTCTTCAAAATGTGAAATCAGCACCGATTCCGTGATCTCGACCTCAAGTCGCTTCGGCTCCAGACTGGTCTGAGACAACGCCATTGCTATCCGATCCAACAATGCCCTGTCCTTAAGCTGGACTGCCGACAACTTGACGGAGACCCGCAAGTCGCACGGCCATTGCGCCGCGGCCATGCAAGCCGTCTTGACGGCCCAGTGTCCGATGCCGTGAATCAATCCAGTTTCTTCAGCGATCGATATGAACTCCGACGGAGGGATGGCGCCCAGTGTCGGATGCTGCCACCGCAAAAGCGCTTCAAAACCTCGAATGCGATCACTCACCAGGTCGAGGAAGGGTTGAAAGGCCAGCGAAAGCTGGTCGTTGGCCAGCGCCGATGCCAGATCGCATTCAAGGGCGTGGCGCCTTGCAGCCGCTGCATCGTCACTTGCGCTGAAAAACTGGATGGAGCCTGGTCCCAGCGTCTTAGCCCTGTGCAGCGCTGTGTCGACGCGCCGCAGGAGTTGGTTGGCGTCCAAACCGTCGGTGGGCGCCAAAGCGATACCAATAGAGGCCCTGCAATATATTTCGCGTCCTTCGATCAGAAAGGGCGCGTGTATGGCGTCTATGATCTGTTTGGCCAAGCACCTGATGTGATCAGGCCTGATATCACGCGTGGCGATGATTGCAAATTCGCCGCCCTCCAACCTGGCGATGCCATCACTCTCCCGTGTCGATTTGCGAAGTCGCGCAGCCACTTCAACCAAAACGGCATCCGCGATTGCGCGGCCAAAGTGCTCATTCACCTCGTCGAAATTGCTAAGATCGAACAAAAGCAGCGCAAAGTGCTGGTCAAACTGCTTTGCGCCCTCCAGGGCGTTGTCCAGCCGCTCGTTGAAGCTGAACCGGTTTGGCAAACGCGTCAGAACATCCCTGCGAATGGCATTTTCGCTTTCCGCTTGGAGGATGCAGCGCTGGGTAAATTCGAATGCGTGAGCAAGCACTGCACGAAACAGCGTGATGGCGTAGCTCACCACCAGGATTGCGACGGGCAGATTGACGGCGTCTTCCATCCACACGATCGCGACCGTCGAGCCGACGAAGATCGGCAGCGTATAGGCGATGGCCGCAATCGGTATCGTGTAGAAGGACGCGGCACCGCCTGCGATCATCCCCGCGCTCAGGCAGGTGATGACGACCTGGTCCGCACTTGTTGCCGTGCCGAAGAACAGCACGGGAAGCGCACCCCACCAGGTGCCGAACAGGAGGGCGTTGCGCACCAGGTTTTGCGTTGTCCGGCGAGACACCGACCTTGGTTTGACCGACTGAAACGATGCTCTCGCCCTCAGGCCTACGAAGCCAGCGGCGACTATGATGACACTTGCCCAGACGATGGCTTTCGTTTGGTCGGGCGAGCCCCAAACCGCCATGACAAAAGTCACTGCATTGAGGATGTTCGCAAGCATGCCAAGAAGCGTGTTGCGAAGCACGATACTGACCTGCTCCGCCCTGATGCGGCCGGCAAGCGGTTCGATCGTCGAGGGACCGCCAAAGAAGCGCAGGTCTCCCGCCAGAAGGTCGCCGAGCCTTGCGGCAGACAGACGCTGCATCACTCTTTCACTCCCCGCGGTAGAGTAGTCAGCGGCGTGTTGGCCGCTCCCCTAGCACTGAACAATTCGGAAAAAGTAAATTTCGACCGCAAATCCTTTATCTTTTGATTGTCCCACCCGGCAGCCACCGAGATACTCGCCGCAGTAGCTCAAGGCTTTTTCCTCGGGACATGGCTTTTAGGAGCGGACTGACTGGATTTGGCCAGCGAACGAGCATTGCGAATCCTGCCGAGACGTTTGTTGCTTTCAACGATAGCCGCCACTATGAAGCAACACTTCGCCGTTCAAGCCGCTGGGTGAGGACGGCCATTGATGCCGATACCAAGCTTGTATGTCGTGGCTGGTCGGTGGACGCGACAGCGAATACGCGATGGCCTTCATTGACGACCTGTCGCGTCGTCTCGCCAACCGCGTCCAACTGACCAGCGACGATCCTGTCGTCCGCTATGTCGGTCCTGCCTCATGTTGTTCGAAAAAGGTGAGCACCCCATGCCCATGGGATTCCAACGAACTTCCGGCGAAGCCTTGGGAGTTGTTCGCCAGCGATCGGAGACGTTGGCCTCATCGCCCGTGGCTGCTAGCTCGCCCTTCTGGGCTGCGCCTTTCGCCTCGCGCCGGTCAGCACAGCCTGCCGCTGCGACCTACTTGCCACAAACTTGGTGGCTCCGTTTCGTCGCTCCGTACACGCTATCGCGCACTATATCCACCATCATCAAAATGTGTCCGGTGATGAACGAAACGCTGGAGCCGGCTAGATAGAGGATCGCGTCAGCGATTTCGCGGGGTTCGGCCCAGCGGCCAATCGGATGCGCGCCCTTGATGGTGGCCTCGCCCGCGGCCGGATCATCCAACCCCTCAAGGTAGCGAGTCAAGAACGGCGTATTGATTGACCCTGCTCCCACGGCATTCACGCGGATGCCACGTGAAGCATAATCAACGGCCATTTGTCGCACGAGTTGGAGGAGGGCGGCGCGGCCTCAACCCGCGATACCTGTCACAGGATCAAATCGCGGATCTGGTCGGACACTTCCCGCTTCCGGGTCCAGATGGATCGCACGACCATCACTAGGCACGGCAACTTGACCTAGATGAAAGAGCAGGTTGACGGATTGTAGACAATCTGCAATATTTACGACGGAACGAGGAAACAGAAGATGCTCTCGCAGGATTTGAAGACCGAGCGTTTTCGACAGTCGATGCGTCGCGTGGCGTCCACGGTCTGCGTCATTTCGTGCAGGCACGATGGGCACCGGTACGGCATCACCGTCACGTCGGTCACGCCGCTTAGCTTCGCTCCGATTTCGATCCTGGCCTGCGTCAATCGCAATTCGTCGATCAGCGTTCCGCTCAAGCAGGAGGGGCGATACTGCATCAAAGTGCTTAGCGCCTCGCAAGCCGACATTTCCCACTCCTTCAGCGGCGGGAGACCTACCGAAACCCGCTTCGACATCGGCGAGTGGGCCGGAAAGGAGGACGTTCCCTACC
>NZ_RZSR01000267.1:0-6372 GCF_004023265.1 Mesorhizobium sp. M1A.F.Ca.IN.020.06.1.1 | reverse complement strand
ATGAAATGGCTGCATTACCTCGACATCTACGACCGATACTTATCCGCCTATCGAGACTTGCCGGTCCGCTTCCTTGAAATCGGCGTCGCGGATGGCGGATCATTCAACGTCTGGCGCCCCTATTTTGGCGACCGGGCCGTTCTATACGGCATCGACATCAGTGACAGCAGTATCGATAAGGTGAACGCGCTGGGGATTGGTTGCCATGGGCGCGTCGGGAGCCAGGCCGATCCTGAATTCCTCGCCTCGGTCGTTTCGGAGATGGGCGGTCTCGATATCGTCGTTGATGATGGCAGCCACATAGCTGAGCACCAACTTGCGAGCTTCCGCACGCTATTCCCGCTGCTTTCGGATGGTGGCCTTTATATCTGCGAGGACCTGCACACGTCGTATTGGGATGACTGGCAGGGGGGCCTACGCCGGCCGGGAACGTTCATCGAGGTTGTCAAGGACATCATCGACTGCCTGCACAAATGGTATTACCCGATCGACAACGCGATGGTGGACATGGACCTGCATACCAAGGTCCCCGCGGTTCACGTTCACGACAGCATGGTGGTCATCGAGAAGGCCAAGGTTGACCCCCCGGTCATGCTGATCAAGTAGGCGCTACAACAAAGGCTCGCTTCGGCGGGCCTTTTTCTTATCCACGACACAAGAGGCTAACATGGACCGCAATTTCCAGCGGGCGCTTTCGCTCGTCCTCAAAACAGAGGGCGGCTGGTCGGACAATCCGGCGGATCCTGGGGGCGCCACCATGAAGGGCGTCACGCTCGCCAATTTTCGCCGCTACGTCCAAGCCAACGCGACCAAAGACGATCTGCGCAACATCACCGATGCGCAGCTCGCAGTCGTCTACCGGAAGTTCTACTGGGACGCCGTTGCCGGCGGCCAACTGCCCGACGGCGTCGACTATGCCGTCTTCGATTTCGCCGTGAACAGCGGCGCCGGCCGGGCGGCGCGGTATCTGCAGGCGGTGATCGGCGTCGGCCAGGATGGCAGCATCGGCCCCGCGACGCTTGCCGCGGCGGCTGCCAAGCCTGCCGGCTTCGTGATCGACCACGTCTGCGACGCGCGCCTCGCCTTCCTCGAAAAATTGCCAACCTGGCCGACCTTCGGCAAAGGCTGGAGCGCGCGCATCGCCTCGGTCCGGACGGAAGCCCTGAAGATGACGGCCCAGACCGGCCAGCCAGCGGCGCCAGCACCGGCGCAGCCAGCCCCCGTTCCTACGCCTCCAGTTGACCCGCCTGCCTCCCCTGTGACCGCGGGCCAGCCTCCGAAGCCTGCCAGCCGCGCAGCCGGCATCGCAGCCCTTCTCGCCCTCGCCGCCATGGCCGTGTCCGGCTGGTGGCATCACGTCGTCACCCTCATCCAAGGATTGTTCCAATGACCGCTGTCATCGTCCGCATCATGCTTCGGTATGCCGCCGCCATTCTCGTCACCCGGGGCCTGATCGGCTCGGATGACGCCTCCGCATTCTCGACCGATCCCGACGTTCAGATGCTCATCGAGGCGGGTCTCGGCGTCGTCATCGGTGGCGTCGCAGAAGCCTGGCATTGGGCGGCGCGCAAGTTCGGCTGGGAGCACTGATCATGGAGCAGCTGTTCGCCGACCTGATCCGCCCTTGGCTTCCGATCACCGCCGCCATCATCGCCGGCACGGTCGCCTATTTCGTCATGAGGCATTCCGCATGAGCGCCCTCCTCGCATGGCTTCTCACCAACCCGACCGTGCTGGCGATAGGCGCTGCCATCATCGCGGTCGTCGCCGCCTGGTTCAAAGGGCGGCTCTCAGGCGCGCAAGCGGAGCGCAACAAGCAGGCGGCCGATCAAGCTGAAGCGGCCAGCGAGGCGCACAAGATCGATGACGCCGTCGCCGGCCGCGCGCCAAACGCCAATCGGACAGAGTTGGGCACATGGTCAAAGCAATAGCTCTGGTGGCCATCCTGGCGCTTGGCGCCTGCACCACGACCGGCGGCTCATTCTGCGCAGTCGAGCACCCGATTCGGCCGACGAAAGCAGAGGTGGCAACCCTTTCGGACGCCACAGTCGCATCGATCCTGGCCCACAACCGGAAGGGCCAGCGTCTTTGCGGCTGGAAACCATAGCAATCGACAGTGCATTGAGAAGGCTGACTGAAACAATGGCGGACGAACACATGGATACCGGCGATCTTCGGGCTCGCGTGGTCGCTCTCGAGAACTGGCGCGTCCAGCGCGATATTGAGAGCGCGCGTCACGATGAACGGTGGAAAAACATGGACGCGAAGATCGGGGACATGGGCAAGCAGATGGAAGACAAGATCGACAGCGTCGAGGAGAAGGTCGACAAGATCTCGAGCGACATCTCCCGCGTCATGTGGATCATCATAGCCGGCATCATCATGGCGATCGTCACCTTCATGGTGAAGGGCGGCTTTGCCCCGTGATTTCCACAGATCAAGCACCGATCGATAAAACTCTATCGGGCCCGTTAAGGGTTCGGTCAGCGGCGGTGTCGCACGTTCGTCCCGTTGCCTAGAGAGAGGCGCATGGGACCCGTTCGCCCATTTGCCTCGCACTCCCGCTGCCCCGCTGGCTCACCGCCGGCGGGGTTCTTTTTGTTTGTCCCTAGCTTGGTATCATCGGAAATCCCCGAATAATCAGCGCTGATCCCGCAGAAACTTCTAGACGAATGCTAGGAGACTCTGGCAAGTAGACCTGCACAAAGAGCCGAAAAGGCCATCGGGAGGGGCGCGTGACCGTATGTGTTGGCATTCAAGTCAACGAGTGCTTGGTGTTCGCTGCCGATAGCGCAGTCACACTGCACTACGGCGTTGATCCTCAAGGACGCGAAATAATCAACGTGCTGCCCCATGGGCATAAAGTCTTCAATCTGCACCGCGAGCTCCCCGTGTGTGCAATGACCTGCGGACTTGGCAATATCGGCGCGGAATCGATATCAACGCTTGCGAAAGACTTTCGCATCGCCTTGACCAAAGAGAAGAACTACCAGCTAGACCCTCGAAACTATACGATCGAGGAAATCGCGGTCAAAGCTCGTCGCTTTCTCTTTGAGGAGCGCTACTCCAAGCTCGGGACAAAGCCGTCATCCGATATGTCGTTTTACGTCGGAGGATACTCCTCTGGGGCCGATAGTCCCGAGAGATGGCTTGTGAAAATTGAGGCGGCCACGCAGAGCTCCCCGGCTCCTATATGCGAGGGCGCGAAGGGCGCTTCCGGTGTAAATTGGGGAGGTCAGCCTGAGGCAATATACCGCGTGTTAATGGGTGTTGGGTTGGCCCACAAGGAGGTTCTGAAGTCAACAGGATTGACAGACGCCCAGGTTGATGCGGCATCGAAGGCTCTCTTAACCCAGATGCAAGCACAGATGGTCCATCCTGCGATGCCCGTACAGGACGCAATCGACTTGGCTGATTTTTTGGTCGAAACAACCAAGAGGTTCGTGCGTTTCCTCCCCGGCGCCGACACTGTTGGTGGGGACACTGACATCGCGGTCGTGACAAAGCATGAAGGGTTCAAGTGGGTACGACGCAAGCACTACTTCAACAGGACTCTCAACCCAAGCCTATCGGAGATTGACCATGCCAGATGACAAGCAGGACAAGCCGGTCGCCATCGCAACCCCGCCTGCGGAATCGAAATCGGCTCGGTATGAGTACCAACAGGACGACGCTCGCTCATTCAGCTTGCAGTTTTCACCGATGACGGGGGAGAAGGAACCGGTCGCCCCCTTGGGGTGCGAGCTCAAGGTATTTTAGCAGCACCGCCCCTGCTGCTTTCGGCAACCAGCCCGCTGGCATTGGCCGGCGGGCTTTTTTTCTTCAAGCGTCCATTTCGAGTGGTTCATGCTCGGGCACCTCGTGCCAGACGACCTGTCGTAGATCCCGCTTGTCGACGCGCTGGCCACAGACCTTGCAGGTGTAGAAGTGCTCACTCTTATCGGCAGGATCTCCGCCAACGCGGTGGCCTTTGCCGCTCAACGGCGGGATATCCGCAAGCTTGGTCATTACCACTCCTACATACAATTTCGCTAAAATACCCGGAACCGGACGGCCGCTGCGCGGCTTTTATCGAGGTTGGGGCATGTGTGCATGCGTAACGTCAGAGAGCGGCTGAAGTTCGTCAAGCCGCTGGAGCCCGTCCAGGTGGAAACGCCACCGGTCAGCGACGACTGGCTGCACGAGATCAAATATGACGGCTTCCGCACCCAGCTCGTCCGCGATTGGGCAGGTGTGAGGGCATTCTCCCGCAACGGCCACGACTGGTCGAGCCGCTATTGGCCCATCGTCAACGCGGCCGAAAAGCTGCCGGCGGAATCCTTCATCATCGACGGCGAGATGATCGCGCCGGATCCCGACGGCCGCCCGAACTTCCACGAGATGCATTCGCGTATGACTTGGAACGCCGAGCTTCTCGCCTTCGTCGCCTTCGACCTACTCTACCTCAACGGCGAGCACGTTCGGGTGCTGCCGCTGATCGAGCGCAAGGCGAAGCTCTGGAACCTGATCAAACCGGCCAAGGGCATCATCCAGTATTCCGACCATGTCGAGGGCAACGGCGCTGCTTTCTTCGGAGCCGTCGAGAAGATGGGGCTTGAGGGCATGGTGTCGAAACGGCGGACCAGCAGCTATCGCAGCGGCAAGCAGGATTTCTGGGTCAAGACGAAATGCTGGGAGGTCGGCGACTTCGATCTGCTCGGCATCAAACGTGAGCCCCGCAAGCCAGCCGCCGCAATCATGGCGCGCGACGGCCGCTACGCCGGCGCCGCCGCCGTCACGCTGCCGGCTGGCGTGCGCGAGAGGCTCTGGCAGCGCGTGCAGCAGGGCAAAACAGCGAAGCCGCCCCGGCCGGTGCCGACGGCCGTCGCCGGCGGCGACGTTGACTGGGTAAAGCCCGGGATCAAGGCAACGGTGCGTTTCCTGCGCGGCGAGCACAAGCTGCGCCATGCGACGGTGCAGGATTTCAGTGACGAAGGAACCTAGAGCCGCCTTCCGGCTTCTCTCGCCATGAGCACGCGTGGCATCAATTTCCTAGACCGATGGATGGCAGATCATCTGCCGAACGCAATCACCGACGATACTATGGCAATCCTCTATCTGGTCGAAGAGGCCCTGGAGGCTGCTGAGCGAGAAGGCATCAGGCCAGAGGAGATCACCGATGAGGTCGGCAGCCTTTTCGAGGTCATCCTCGATGCGATGCAGAACCGCGAGGGCGGCTTGGCGGCTTGAACGGAGCCGACCTATATCACAGCCATGTTCAAGCTGCCCGAAATCACCTACCCCCTCTCGATCGACACTATCGGCAAGATGCTGGCGCTTGGTCACGAGATGACGGCCAACTGCCTCAACACCGGCTGCGGCCAGTCGAGCCGCATAAACCTGGTGGCGCTCGGCCGCCGAATCGGCTTCGAGCATGGTTGCCTTGCGCAAGATCTTCAGCGCCACTTCTACTGTCCGAAATGCCGTGCCGCCGGCCGGGACGACAAGCGGGTCGGCTTCATCCACCTCACGCTGAGCAACCCGCATTCGGAATGGCCTCGTGAGCGCGAGCAGTGGCGGCAGCAGATAGGCCGCCGGGCCGGCTGAATTATCCACAGAACGACTCGCGAACTCCGTGGGAATTTCGGTGGGACTTTTCGTCTGGTTTGGCCGCAAATCAACCGGCTTGATCGGGTTCTGTTCTCATCCGGCGTTTTTAGCACTTGCGCCGGACCCCTTGAGAATATAGGGCTTTGCGCGGTCCGGAGTGTAGCGCAGCCCGGTAGCGCACTTGACTGGGGGTCAAGGGGTCGTCGGTTCGAATCCGGCCACTCCGACCATTTTTCAAGCCTGAGACTTGTCCCCCAGAAGTCCTCTCCAATCCCTACTGGCACACGTCGACCCATTTGGCGTCGACAAGTTCGGCCATCCGCTGCGGCGAAATCCGCACGGCGGCATTCGTCGCGCCGGCGGCGGGAACGACCTCGTCGAAGGCCCGCAGCGTCACATCGCAAAAGACCGGCAGCGGCGCCGGCAGACCGAAGGGGCAGACGCCGCCCGGCGGGTGGCTGGTCGCGGCAAGCACCTGTTCGCCGTCGAGCATGCGCGGCTTGCCGCCGAGCGTGTCCTTGCATTTGCGGTTGTCGAGCCTGGCAGTGCCGCTGGTCACGACCAGCATGGTCTCCTCGCCGACGCGCAGGCAGATGGTCTTGGCGATCTGCGCCGGCAGCACGCCATGGGCGTCGGCCGCCAGTGCCACGGTCGCCGAGCTCGCTTCGGTGACCAGCACCTCGATGTCGGGAGCGTGTTCGGCAAAGAAGGCGCGGACCGATTCCAAGCTCATGAGCGAAACCTCAATCAGGCATGTTGGCCACTCGATGCCGCCGAATCGTTG
>NZ_RZSR01000266.1:0-6422 GCF_004023265.1 Mesorhizobium sp. M1A.F.Ca.IN.020.06.1.1 | reverse complement strand
TGCTGGAAGCGCTCGGCCCGACGCCGATCGCGGTCGACGAGATCATCCGCCACACAGGCTTGAGCGCCGCGCAGATCGCCATGGTGCTGTTGGAGCTCGACCTCGCCGGACGCCTCGAGCGCCATGCCGGCGGGAACGTGTCGCTGGTGGCGTGAACCCGGCTGCTGCTCCGACCTGCGGCTTCAGCGTTAGCGGAACAAATATTTGGACACTTCAGGATTGCCTCGGCGCCACATCACGTTGTCCAGAAAATAGTGGTGCACGTTGATGAAGATCAGCACGATGAAGAAGAACAGCGAGGACCCGAGGACTTGCTTGTCGTAGGGGATCAAGGCAGTCATCGCCATCGGCATAAGCCAGAAGCCGAGATATCCGAGCGCACCACCCCCGACGATGAATCCCAGAACCCTAAGCCTGTAGAGAGGTCCGAGAAAGGACAGTACCTTCGGTTGCGGATTTTGTGCGGCATCCGCGACGTCGCGCTCGACGTTCGTCTGGTAGCGCCAGACCACGGCCAGATACTGCAGCGAATGGAGCGCCGGCACCACTAGCAGCCAGAGCGGGTTTATCCTCGCAATCAGGATCCACAGATAGAGCGACGCGACATAGGCTACGATGCCGTTATACGGCAGCGCATGACCATTTCTGTGCCAGCGGTTGATCAGCATCAGAACCGTGGCCGCCGTCGAGGCGACGGCCGCCAGCAGGGCAATGTTGGTTATCCAGGAAGGGACCGCGAATGTGTAATATTCCAGGCCGTAATATTTCCCCTGGGTCACCGCCGTGTTCGTCTGGAGCCATGCCAGGATCCACACGACATAGCTGTTGACCAGCAGCACCTTCTTGTCACGATCGTCGAAGAATTTACGCTTCAGCACGGCGTCGACCATCAGCATGCCGTAGCCTTGCTTGACGTAGTGCCAACCGACGAAGAAGAACATGGCGTTGGCTGCGTATCCCAGCAGCCGAGTGTCCGCCCTTGCCGCGCCATATGCAAAGAACGCGGCCATGATCAGGGGGACGACGATGCCCGCGAAAATATAGCGAAGCTGCAGGCTCTTCTCGTATCCGTTGCCCCTCACCTTGCGCCCGAAATTGCGATAGAAAATCTGGTACGAGTGGGCGAAGTGGGGGTAGTTGACCAGATATGCCACGACGACCATGGTTGCAGCGACGAGGCCTTCATATTCGAGCGGCACCAGGAACAGGATGGGCAGGATCAGAAACGCGCTGCCGCCGAGCATGAGGAAATCGGCGACCGGGCCAAACAGATATTTGCCAGGCAGCGTCGCCGCTTTAGCGGCTGAAGCATCCACCGAAAGGTCAAGTGCCATGGTCGAGCTCTCCTTCGGGAAGGATCGAGCTTAGCCGCCACCCCGCCTGGCGACAAGGTTGGGGTGCCGCTCCAGCCTTTGCCGACGTCTCGATCCCCAGTTAGATGGAAAACTGAACGCGTTTCGGCGACTGCAGCTCGCGCCCCATCTTTGCCGCCTGAAAGATCGTCAGCAAGACCAGGATCGGCTCACCGTCTGTCGGATTGACGGTCAGGGCCACGCGGCCGAGTTCGTCACTCATGGCGCAAGTCCAGTCTTTGACGGCAATCACCTTCTTCTCGGGCAATTTATCCTCCCCTTGGGCCGCCATCCTGACGCTACCTGCCAGGTTGCACGGAACCAGGCATGGCGCGGCCGGCCCACACCGGATCGATCCTACTCGCCGGGCAACCATGGCCCCGGCGAATTCGAACACAAGCATTCGCGAATGTAAAAGCAACCGATCAGCCGGCAGTATTAGAGGGCATCGTCAAGTTGCATGATCCAGCAGCCTGGTTGCGACGGTTTCACGGCGATGCTCTGAATTGGCGCGATCGATGCCGTCTACGGTGATCGCGAACATCCCGTTTTCGATCCTTGCTATCCAGCTCTTTGCCTTCAGATACCAAAGATGAAATTCCAGATGTTCTCGCGGGCAGCCCGACAAGCGTTCGAGCTCTTCATCGCCGATGCCAGGATTGTTGACGTCCTGTCGACGTTTTACATAGAGAAGCGACAGCAGCTTGGCCTGGATGACAACGTCCCGTTCAAGCCCTTTGGCATCGCTGGCTTCTTCGGCGAGCTCGCGGCGAACGCTCAGATGGTCTCTATACTGGACATCGTATTGGGCGCGTTTGACTGGATCCTTGAGCGTATTATGGGCTTCTACGATTTCGCTGAAGCGTGACTCATTGCCGGTATCCCGATTGTCGGGATGGTAGCGCATGGCAAAGTAACGAAATATCCGCTCGATCGTTTCCGAATTCGCGTTCGGGCTGATCTCGAGCAGCTCATAGTAGTCAACGAACATAGTGGTGATTCCACAGAATCGATATTGCGACACCACTCCCCAACGGCAGCATCGCGCAACCGTCCTGCCCGCGCAAGCCGCATACCGAGCATGAGGGACTCGCCGCAAGCGATCTTGCGGAACCTGGCAGTCAGAATTCACGGAAGGCTGTTGAGCCTACGCGGAAGGCAGCAGCGGCGCCGATAGGGTCGCTTTGGGAAGAACTCGCCGGGCGAGGCCCCCAACAACGGCCTTCAAGCCCGACGAGCTGCCGGGGATCAAACCGGCCATGTCTGCGGTGCAAAGCCGATGCCAAGCATTCCCGTCCTGAAACGAGACAGGAAGACCAAATGCCACCTGGTCGGGTCGTTTCGGCTGCCGGGCTTTCTCGGTGCCAATCACGAATCTGGCAGCCACAGATAAGCCGGGGCGTGAGAAGCGGTCTGCCGTCTCGAAGTTGAAACCTTATCTCGTTGAAATGGGTTGGAAATTTGGTGAGCGCGATGGGATTCGAACCCATGACCTACTGATTAAAAGTCAGTTGCTCTACCGGCTGAGCTACGCGCTCCCGCGGGCTCAAAACACCGCCCTCGAAATTGCGCGGAACATAGGGAGAGTGCCGCGACCGGTCAACCGGAAAAACACCAGCTTCCAAGGCGGATTTTGAACGGATTCCAAAGGAGCGGTTAAGATGCCCGGGAGAAGCTTTCGGTGCCTCCGCCAATCACCCGGACCCGGGCTGCTTCAGAAAGCCCTACGATAACAACAGGTTGATGGGGAAGCGGGAACCATTGCAACCCAGACCCGTTTCGCAACACAGGGACGATTACCAAACCCTTGAGGAGTACATCGATGAAAAGGATCGCATCAGGCCTGATGGCAGCCGCCCTCTCGGCGTCGTTCATCGCGGCGGAGGTGGTGCCGGTCAACGCTCAGCCAGCTTATGTGCCACAATCCCAGGGCCTCTGGTCGGATGTCCAGACCGTGCAGTATCGGGATTGGAGACGACACCGCAGCTTCAACCGCGATTTCTCGCGTCGCGACGGCGTCGTCTACTGGAATGGCCATCGCGGCTACCGTGAATATCGCCGCGGCTATCGCCGGCATGGCGATTATTGGTTCCCGCTCGCTGCCTTCGCCACCGGCGCGCTGATTACCGGCGCCATCATCAACAGCCAGAACCGCGTCTATCGTGGCGGCGATGCGCATGTGCAGTGGTGCTATGACCGTTATCGGTCTTATCGCGCCTCGGACAACACTTTCCAGCCCTACAACGGCCCGCGTCAGCAGTGCGTTTCGCCCTACTGACAGCCTCCAGTCAGTATCCAGGGTCGTTGACCGAGCCCGTGCCGCAAGGCACGGGCTCTCTGTTCGTTCAGCTGGCCCAGTTGACGCTTTTCAATATCAGGTACAGGCCCCCGCCTTCCCCTCGGGGTGAGCGATAGGCTCCGAGCGCGTTGCAAATCCGAACCATGGCACCGGTCAGTCCCCAACCAAGCGCTTCGAGGTCATCGGCCACGTCGAGCACATAAGCCTGCGCCAGTTCGTCTATGCCCTTCTCCTCGCCGAATGACCGAACCAGCTTGGCGTCGCTGAGAAGATCGCCCGGCAAATTTGAATTTGCCCAAGCCCATAGCCAGTTGTCCGCCTTGGCGCTTGTAGAGCCGGCAATCTGTATGTGAGCGACCACCTTGACGACACCATCTGCCGAAAAAAGCAGTTTTCCGGTGGTTAAGTCATAGTCGTAGCGCTGCCAGCTGCCGAGGCGGAATTCATCCTCCAAACGATGGTTCTTGGCGTTCAGTTGGTCGAAAGCCTCGTCACGCCATGCGGGGTACCAGTCCGGATGCTTCATGCCCCCTCGCCTTGCCGTGTCTCCCGCGCCCCTCATTGCACACTCAGCGTCCTGCGCACTGCGTCGCGCCAGCCACTCAGCTTGGCGGAACGGGTGGCGGCGTCCATATCCGGCTTGAAGCGCTTATCGAGAGCCCAGGTCTTGGCAAACTCCTTCGCCTTCGGCCACACGCCGGCTTTGGATCCGGCAAGCCAGGCGGCACCCAGCGCGGTCGTTTCCAGGATGGTCGGCCGATCGACCGGCGCGTCGAGGATGTCGGCCAACCTCTGCATGGTCCAATCCGATGCGACCATGCCGCCGTCGACCCGCAGCACGGTCTTGGCGGAAGCGCCCTTCCAATCCTTGCGCATGGCGTCGAGCAGGTCGCGCGTCTGGAAGGCGACGGATTCGAGCGCCGCGCGCGCGAACTCGGCCGGGCCTGAATTGCGCGTCAGGCCGAAGATCGCGCCGCGGGCATCCGCGTCCCAGTGCGGCGCGCCCAGGCCGACAAAGGCCGGCACCAGATAGACTTGTTGCGCCGGATCGGCGGTCGCCGCCAGCGCGCCGCTCTGCTCGGCCTTGCCGATCACCTTGATGCCGTCGCGCAGCCATTGCACGGCGGCACCCGCAATGAAGATCGAGCCCTCCAGCGCATAGGTGGTCTTGCCGTTCAACCGATAGGCGATGGTGGTCAAGAGCCGGTTCTTCGAGCGCACCAGATCGGCGCCGGTGTTCAGCAGCGCGAAGCAGCCGGTGCCGTAGGTGGACTTCATCATGCCCGGCTCGAAACAGGCCTGGCCGATGGTCGCTGCGTGCTGGTCGCCGGCGACCCCGAGAATCCTCATCTCGGCGCCGAAAAGGCTCTTTTCTGTGACACCGAAATCATCGGCGCAGTCCTTCACCTGCGGCAGGACCGCGGCCGGTATGTTCAGGATGGACAGCAGCTCGTCGTCCCAGACATTCTTCTCGATGTTGTAGACCAGCGTGCGCGAGGCGTTGGTGGCATCGGTGGCGTGTACCTTGCCGCCGGTCAGGCGCCAGATGAGAAAACTGTCGATCGTGCCGGCGAGCAATTCGCCTTTCTCGGCGCGCTTTCTCGCGCCCTTCACCTTGTCCAGCATCCAGGCGATCTTGGTGCCGGAAAAATAGGGATCGAGCAGCAACCCGGTCTTTTTCGTGAACGTCTTCTCCAGCCCTTGCTTCTTGAGCTTCTGGCAAAGCGGCGCGGTTCGTCTGTCCTGCCACACAATCGCGTTGTGGATCGGTTTTCCCGTCGCCTTGTCCCAGATGACCACCGTCTCGCGCTGGTTGGTGATGCCGATCGCGGCCATATCCGATGCTGCGCAACCGGCAACCTTCAGCGCCGCCTTCACTGTCGCGAGCACGCTTGCCCAAATGTCTTCCGGATCATGCTCGACCCAGCCGGAAGCCGGATAATGCTGCGTGAATTCCTGCTGGCCCGTGCCGGCGACTTTCATTTCGCTGTCGAAGACGATCGCCCTGGTCGAGGTCGTTCCCTGGTCGATGGCCAGCACAAAACCGCTCATTCCGTCCCTCCACTTCTCATGCAACAGGGGAGACGGCCAAGCCGCCTCCCCTGCATTTCCTACACAGGCTCGCGGGCCTGCGTCATGCAGTTACTGCTGCTGCCAGCTCTTCACCAACTCGTCGTAGTTGATGGTGATCGGCTTTTCCTTTTCGTTCTCGATCTTCAACTGCGGCGCAAGGTTGCCCTTCGAGACCGCGTCCTTGTTCCAGTATTCGAGATCATGCTCTTCGGCCATCTTCGGGCCGATATCGCCCTGGACGCCCGACTTTTCGATGCGGCTCATGACCTTTTCCTGCTCGGCGCAAAGCGAGTCCATCGCTTCCTGCGCGGTCTTGGCGCCCGACGACGCATCGCCAATCGCCTGCCACCAAAGCTGAGCGAGCTTCGGATAGTCGGGCACGTTGGTGCCGGTCGGCGACCACTGCACGCGGGCCGGCGAGCGGTAGAACTCGATCAGGCCGCCGAGCTTCGGAGCGCGCTCGGTGAAGCTCTTGTCGTGGATCGTGCTCTCGCGGATGAAGGTCAGGCCGACATGGCTCTTCTTCACGTCGACGGTCTTTGAGGTGACGAACTGGGCGTAAAGCCAGGCGGCCTTGGCGCGGTCGGTCGGCGTCGACTTCATCAGCGTCCAGGAACCCACGTCCTGGTAGCCGAGCTTCATGCCGTCCTTCCAGTAGACGCCGTGCGGCGACGGCACGCCGAAGTGGCGCATGGCGC
>NZ_RZSR01000265.1:0-6443 GCF_004023265.1 Mesorhizobium sp. M1A.F.Ca.IN.020.06.1.1 | reverse complement strand
ATCCCTGGCAGGGCACCGGCCACCTGCACGACATCACCATGGTGTCCCCGTCCTTCCTCAACGGCGAGCTCGTCGCCTTCTTCGCCTGCACGGCACATGTCGTCGATGTCGGCGGGCGCGGCTTCGGCGCCGACGGCAAGTCGGTCTACGAGGAAGGCATCCAGATCCCGATCATGAAGTTCGCGGAAAAGGGCAAGGTCAATCTCGATCTGGTCAGGATCCTGCGCGCCAATGTCCGCGAGCCCAACCAGGTGGTCGGCGATTTCTATTCGCTCGCTGCCTGCAACGAGGTCGGGCACCGGCGCCTCGTCGACATGATGAAGGAGATCGGCCTGACCTCGCTGGATGGGTTAGGCAATTTCATCTTCTCGCGCACCCGCGACGCCATGCTGGAACGCATCGAGGCGCTGCCCAAGGGAAGCTGGTCGAACGAGCTGGTGACCGACGGCTACGACGAGCCGGTGAAACTCGCGGCCACGGTGTCGGTCCGCGAGGACCATGTCGAGGTCGACTTCACCGGCACCGACCCGATGAGCCGCTGGGGCATCAACTGCCCGATCATCTACAGCAAGGCCTATGCCTGCTATGCGCTGAAATGCATGGTGGCGCCCGACATCCCGAACAATGCCGCCTCGCTCGCCTTCTTCACCGTGTCGTCGCCGGTCAACATCCTGAATGCCGTGCGGCCGGCCCCGGTGGCGTTGAGGCACATCTTCGGCCACATGGTGCCCGATCTGGTACTTGGCGCGTTCTCCAAGGCGTTGCCCGGAAAGATCCTCGCCGAAGGCGCCGGCGCGCTGTGGAACATCCACATTTCGGCGCGGCCCGTCGCCGGCGCGTCCGGCCGCCGCGCCGAAGTGCTGATGTTCAACTCCGGCGGCATGGGCGCGCGGCCTGAGCTCGATGGGCTGTCGGCGACGGCCTTCCCGTCCGGTGTCCATACGATGCCGATCGAGGCGACGGAGCATACCGGTCCGATCGTGATCTGGCGCAAAGAGCTGCGGCCGAATTCCGGCGGCGACGGCGAGTTCCGCGGCGGCCTGGGTCAGATCATCGAGATCGCCGCGACCGACGGCCACGAGTTCGACTTCTCCGCCATGTTCGACCGAGTGAACCATCCCCCGCGCGGGCGCAATGGCGGCGAGCCCGGCGTCGCCGGCGTGGTCAAGCTCGACGACGGCACAAAGATGCGCCCCAAGGGCTGGCAGCACGTCCCCGCCGGGCGGCGGCTGATCCTCGAACTGCCGGGCGGCGGCGGCTATGGCGATCCGGCCAAGCGCAGTGCCGCCGCGCGGGTCAACGACCGATCCAAGGGTTACATCTGGGAGAACGACCAATGAGTTACGTTGCCTCGCGCCTCTCGGCGGTGAAGCCTTCGGCTTCCATGGCGGCTTCGCAGGCCGCCAAGGCGCTGCGCGCCAAGGGTGTGGACGTGATCGACCTCGGGTTGGGCGAACCCGATTTCCCGACCCCGCTTCACATCATCGATGCCGCCCATTTCGCGGCGAAAGCAGGACAGACGCTCTACACCGCTGCCGCTGGCACCATCGAAGTGCGCGAAGCCGTGGCCGGCAAGTTCCGCCGTGAGAACGGGCTGGACTACACGGCCGACGACATCGTCGTCGCCAACGGCGCTAAGCAGATCATCTTCAACGCCCTGATGGCGACGCTGGAGCCAGGCGACGAGGCGATCCTGCCGGCGCCCTATTTCGTCTCCTATCCCGAAATGGTGAAGCTGCTCGGCGGCACGCCCGTCGTCGTCGAATGCCCGGAGACCACACGTTTCCGGCTGACGCCGGCGCTGCTGGAAAAGGCAATCACGTCAAGGACAAAGTGGCTTTTCCTCAACATGCCCGGCAACCCGTCTGGCGCGGTCTATTCCGCGTCCGATCTCAAGGCGCTGGGCGCGGTCCTGGCAAAACACCCGCAGGTGCTGGTCCTTTCCGACGAGATCTACGAGCACATCCTCTTCGACGGACGCGAATTCGTCTCCTTCGGCAAGGCCTGCCCCGAGCTCAAGGACCGCACCCTGATCGTCAACGGCGTCTCGAAGTCCTACGCCATGACCGGCTGGCGCGTCGGCTACGCAGCCGGCCCCGCGCCACTCATCAAGGCGATGTCGACGATCCAGAGCCAGTCCTGCACCTCGGTGTGCTCGATCGCACAAGCCGCGACCGTCGCCGCCCTCAACGGGCCGCAGGATGAAGTCGCGCGCTTCCGGCAGGCCTTCGAGGCGCGCCGCAACCTGGTAGTGGACGGCATCAGGAAGATAAACGGACTGACGTTGTCGCCGCCGGAGGGCGCCTTCTACGCCTATATCGGCTGCGCCAGCCTGATCGGCCGCAAGACGCCCAAGGGCCTCGTCCTGGAGGATGACGCGGCCGTGGCCAACTATCTTCTCAACGAAGGACGCGTGGCGTCGGTGCCGGGTGTCGCCTATGGACTGTCACCCTATTTCCGCATCTCGACGGCGACCGGCGAAGGGGTGCTGGCCGAGGCGATCTCGCGGATCAATGCCGCCGTCGCGCAAGTGGAGTAAACGATGCCGCACTACGAACGTATATTGATCACCGGCGCCGCTGGCCGGCTCGGCTCGCAATTGCGCAAGGGACTGGTGCCGCTGGCAAGCAAGATCCGCCTGGCGGGCCGCGGGCCGTTCAGCGATCTTGCGCCTCATGAAGAAGAAGCCGTCTTCGATCTTGCCGACATGGAGGCGACCATCGCGGCCACCAAGGACTGCGATGCGATCGTGCATTTCGGCGGCGCGCCGCTCGAATGCGAGTGGCAGACCATCCTCGATTCCAGCATTCGCGGCTCCTACCACATCTATGAAGGCGCCCGGAAACACGGCGTGAAGCGCGTCGTCTACGCCTCCTCGGTACATGCCATCGGCTATCACGAAATCGAGGCGCATATCGGCGTCGACGCGCCGGTGCGCCCGGACAGTCTTTATGGCGTGTCGAAAAATTTCGTCGAAAGCCTCAGCCGGCTTTATTGGGACAAGTTCGGCATCGAGACGGTGTGCCTGCGCATCTTCTCGTCGTTCCCCGAGCCGGCCGACCGGCGCATGCTGTGGTCGTATCTTTCCTTCGCCGACTGCGTGCGCCTGGTCGAGGCATCGCTGACAGCGCCGCGCGTCGGCCACACCATCTCGTTCGGCCTATCCAACAACAAGCTGAAGATGGTCGACAACAGCGGCGCCGATCATCTCGGATTTATCCCGCAGGACAGCGCCGAGCCGTTCCGGGCCGCCGTCGAGGCGAAGACGCCAATTCCCGACCCAAGGAGGCCGTCGGTGAAATATCTCGGTGGCTGGTTCTGCGAACTCGGTCATCCGGACGACAAGCCCGAATAACCATGCCTCGCAAGCAGGTCAGTTCGGAAATGCCGATCTGACCGAGCCGACACGGGCGCTGCCATAGTGATCGATGGGTCAGTCCCGTGGCCGCACCTGCGGCAGCGCGGCCTCGAGCGACCGTTCGAAGGCGTCGACCAAAGCGTCGACCTGAGCCTCGGTAATGATCAGCGGCGGACAGAAAGCGATCGCATCGCCCATGTTGCGCGAGATCACGCCGTTGTGCTGCATGAACCCATTGACCAGCGCACCGAGAGCCGCAGGCTTGCCCCATGGCGCCTTGCTCGCCTTGTCGGCGACCAGCTCGACGGCGGCGATCAGGCCGACGCCACGCACCTCGCCCACCAGTGGATGGGAACCGAGCTTGCGCAGCCTGGCCTGCAAATGCGCGCCGACCGTGCGCGCATTGCCGACAAGGTCGCGCTCCTCGATCAGCTTGAGGTTTTCCAGCGCGACGGCCGCGGCGACAGGATGACCGCCGCCGGTGAAGCCGTGGCCGAAGGTGCCGATGCGATCGCTCTCGTCGGCGATCGGTTCGAAAACCTTGTCGTTGATCAGCAGCGCCGAGATCGGCAGGTAGGACGACGAGATCTGCTTGGACAACACCATGATGTCGGGCTTGATGCCGAAGGTCTGCGAACCGAACATCTCGCCGGTGCGGCCGAAGCCGCAGATGACCTCGTCGGCCACTAAAAGAATGTCGTATTTCGACAGCACCGCCTGGATTTTTCCCCAATAGCCGGCGGGCGGAACGACCACGCCGCCGGCGCCCATGATCGGCTCGCCGATAAAGGCGGCGATGGTTTCCGGCCCCTCTGCGAGGATCAGCTTTTCCAGGTCGTCGGCCAGACGGCTGGAAAACTGCTCCTCGCTTTCGCCGGGCTCGGCATCGCGCCAGTGGTGCGGCGTCGAGGTGTGCAGGATATTGGCGATCGGCAGGTCGAAGGACAGATGATTGTTCGGCAGCCCGGTCAGGCTTGCGGACGCGATGGTGACGCCATGATAGCCGCGCTTGCGGCTGATGATCTTCTTGCGCGTCGGCTGGCCGAGCGCGTTCGACCGGTACCAGATCATCTTGATCGCCGTGTCGTTGGCCTCGGAGCCCGAATTGGTGAAGTAGGCCTTGCTCATCGGCACCGGTGCCATCTGCACCAGCTTCTCGGCCAGATCGATCAGCGGCGAATGCGCCTTCGAGCCGAAATCGTGGTAGAAGGGCAGCTTCGACATCTGCCGCGTGGCCGCCTCGACCAGTCGCTTTTCCGAGAAGCCGACGGCAACGCTCCACAGGCCGGCCATCGCCTCGATATAGCGGTTGCCGGCAATGTCCTCGACATAGACGCCGTCGCCCTTTTCGATGACCAGCGGTCCCGTTTCCTGATGCTTGCGGGCATTGGTGTAGGCGTGCATGTGGTAGCGGATGTCGCGGGCTTCAGGGGAATTCGGTCTGGCGTCCATGATGGCTCCTGTCTGCGAGTGTAGGACCATCTCGCTGGTCGAGAAGTCCGAAATTTGCCCTCGTGTCTGAGCTGTGATGCATCATCGCGGGTTCAAGCCGCAAGAGCCGCCCTGTCACGATCGATAGCGCCATGGGAACCTGGCGCATGGTCGGTCTCGGAAGCGGCGGCGGGCACATCATTGCCCGACAGCAATGGACAACAGCCAAATGATCCTTGAGAAAGGGCTGTGAGGCGCCGCTCGCGCAACCGAATGGACTGGGCATGGAACGGGTTGACTGCGTGATTGCCGGTGCCGGCGTGGTCGGCCTCGCAATCGCGCGCGGCCTTGCCGCGCAAGGTTTCGACACGCTGATCGTCGAAGCGGCGGATGCCATCGGCACCGAGACGAGCTCGCGCAATTCGGAAGTCATCCATGCCGGCATCTATTATCCGCAAGGCTCGCTCAAGGCGCGGCTCTGCGTGGCCGGACGCGAGATGCTCTATCGCTACTGCGCCGAGCGCTCGATCCCGCACCGGCGTTGCGGCAAGCTGATCGTCGCGACCGATGATGCGCAGGAGCCGGTGCTTGCCAAAATTCGAGCCAATGCCGCGGCCTGCGGTGTCGATGACCTGCGTTTCCTCTCCGCCGCCGAGGCTCACAAGCTTGAGCCGGCGCTGCATTGCACCGCTGCGCTGCTTTCGCCCTCGACTGGCATCATCGACAGCCACGCACTGATGCTCGCCCTGCTCGGCGAAGCCGAGGGCGGCGGTGCGATGCTGTCGCTCAACACCCGCATCGTGTCGGGCCGGATCGAAGCCGACCGCATCGTTCTCCAGACAACCAGCACGGGAAGCGGCGAAGATTTCGAGATCGCCACATCGCGGCTCGTGAACGCGGCGGGGCTCGGCGCTGTCGCGCTTGCCGGCTCGATCACAGGATTCGATCGCCGGTTCCTGCCCGGGCTTCGCTACGCCAAAGGCAACTATTTTTCAGTGGCGACGCGAGCGCCCTTTTCGCACCTCATCTATCCCGTGCCGGAGCCCGGCGGGCTTGGCGTCCATCTGACGCTCGACCTCGGTGGCACGGCGCGCTTTGGGCCTGACGTCGAATGGACCGATGCGCTCGATTACCGCGTCGACCCCGCACGCGGCACCCGCTTCTATGCTGAAATCCGCAAATACTGGCCGGAACTGGCCGACGGCAGCCTGCAGCCGGCGTATAGCGGTATCAGGCCAAAGCTTTCGGGTCCCGGCGAAGCCAACAGCGATTTCGTCATCCAGGATACCGGGACGCATGGCATCGCGGGCCTGGTCAATCTATTTGGCATCGAAAGCCCCGGGCTGACCTCGAGCCTGGCCATCGCCGAGCATGTGACGCGCATCTTGCTGGAGCATCGCTAAGGGACATCGGAGCTCGAGCGAAAGCATGACGCTGAGAAGCCGGCTCCGGCCTGCGGACCGCCCCGATCGCACCGGCCACAGCAAACAATGTCCTTGCGGGCTTCGCGGCTGCTGACCATAGTTCGGGTATGAAATTGAGTTTCCCTGTTAGATTCCGCAGCACGAAATGAATTCCGCGAAAGACTCCCTCGTTGTCGTCGAGAGCCGCCCTGTCGAGAAGGTGGGGCTGGTCGAAATCAATCGTCCCCAAG
>NZ_RZSR01000264.1:0-6458 GCF_004023265.1 Mesorhizobium sp. M1A.F.Ca.IN.020.06.1.1 | reverse complement strand
GCCTAAAACATATCCACCGAAAGTCGAAACCGGCTTCGGGACCAAGACGTGCGTGACAGGCTTTAGTCGCCACGATGCTTGTTGTGGCCGCTTTCCTGATTCTTGCCGCGAAGGATGTTGCGATCATCGGGGTCGACGAGGTCGGGCGTGTCGCTCCTGAGGTCCGAACCTTTCCGCCGCGCTTCGCGCTCCGCGGCCGGCTGCTTCAGCTCCGCCTTGGCGTCGAATTCCTTGGGCGCGTTCTTCGTGTTCTCACGTTCTTCCAGGATGCGCACTTGCTGGTCATGGGTTCTGCGTCCGCTCATCGGTTCCTCCTGTTCTTTCGTCGGTAACGGCAGTTGGACTCGATCGTTCCGAACATGCGCAAGGCGTTTCGGGTGCCTGAAAGTCAGGGCGCCAGATGACCTAATCACGCGGGAAATCGAAACCGACTGCGAGGTGTCGAGGAGGTGATCCGGTCGATCGAGGAACGCTGCTGAGGAGCCGCCATTCCTGCGCTAAGCGTTCCAGATCGACTGGAGGGCGCAGCTTCCCGTCGGGCCGTGGATGAGCGATCCCGTCTGCCGCGAAGATCCTCGTTGTAACCGCTCAGACGAAAGACGCGGCAACGCAAGCCCCGCCAGAGGAACATTGGCAGACGGCGGCCGTTCTCAGCTCGAAGGAGGCGGCTCATGAGTGCAACCAAGGAGTTCTTTCGAAGCTGGCTCGAGGAGAACGTCGGGAACTTGCCTGCCGACACACAAGTCAGCGTTCCGGTGCTTGTGCGACAGTTCGAGCAGGACGCCGACGCCGCGGGCTACGGGCACGAGGTTCGCGAGGAGGAAATCGGCAATATCGAAGATGCAATCGAACGGGCGCTCGACATGACGGCCGAGCAGGAGGACCCGACAGAATCAAATCATCGGAAAGAGACCTCGCTTGCCCCGGTCATTGAAGCTCTCGAGGAGTCGGAACCGGCACAGGCGGAAGACCATGAGGATCGGGACTGACCAACTGCCGCACGGGATAGCCGGAACAAAGAAACAGCTCGCCTGTTGGGCTGCTTGTGAACAGATCGGCACGTGATCCGCCGACGTGGCAGGCCAGATAGGTAAGTAAGCCAATGACGAAGCATTCTGCAAAGGACGATCCGTCCAAACTGGGATCGGACAGTGACCGGGCGAGCGAGCAAGGCACAAAGCGAACAGATAAGCGTCTGCCGCAGGAAGATCCTGTCGAGGGCGCGCGTGACACGGTGGAACGCGAGCTTGAACGGCAAGATCGACCGGTCGACGCTGAGGGAAGAGAGCGCGAACGCAGGGCTCTCCAGGAACAGGTCGATGAGGAGACGAAGCTGCCTCAGAAGGGCTCGGCCTGAAAGCTCCTTCTTTGGAAGCCAGCGCCTGGGTACATCCGCCGCTTCTCTCAACAGCGGCTTGTGCCATGGCTCCGTAGCAGCACGGGATCATGCCTGACATCGCCACGTTCAACGACGTGGTCCTCCTCCTTGCCGCGGCAGCGGCCGGGCTTGCCCTCTACAATGGCCTGCGGGCGCGGCGGGCGTTACGCGGCCGACGTTTTGGACGCTTCGTCGAAGTCGACGGAGCGCGGCTGCACCTGATCGAGGATGGCCAGGGCATGCCGCTGTTGTTGCTGCATGGCAACGGCTCTTCGGCCGAGGATTTCACGACAAGCGGCATCGTCGACAAAGCGGCCGCAGACTATCGTGTTCTGGCTTTCGACAGACCAGGCTTCGGCAGGAGCTCGCGCCCGATCGGCAGGATCTGGTCGGCCGCCGCGCAGGCCGATCTGATCGATGCCGCGGCCGCCAAACTCGGAATTGGACGCTATATTGTTCTTGGCCACTCTTGGGGTGCCGCCGTTGCGCTCGAGATGGCGCGACGGCGCCCTGGGCGCGTTGCCGGGGTCGTGCTTCTCTCCGGCTACCACTATCCATCGCCAAGGTTCGAACTCGCCCTGTCGGGGTTGCCGATCTTGCCTTTGATCGGAACGGCCTTCCGCCACACCTTGCTGCCGCCGCTGGTCAGGCTTGGCTGGGCTTGGTCAATGCGAAAGATATTTGGCCCGGCGGCGATCTCGGCGGCATTCACCGCAACGACGAGGGAGTTGGCGAGCCGCCCCTCGCAACTGCGGTCGATCGCGGCGGAGTCCTTCCTGATGTGGATCGCAGCGGCGTTTGTGACGCCTCGGCACAACGACATTTCCGTTCCTGTTGGGATAATCGCCGGCGCCGGCGATCAGCTTTTCGACGCGCCGGCCGAGGCGTTTCGGCTGCACGCGGATCTCGCAAACTCGGTAGTCGATATCGTCCCCGATGCCGGGCATATGGTGCACCTGTCAGCCCCGCAGGCGGTGCTCGCCATGATCGACAAGATCGCTGCCCTTTCGACCACCGAGGACGCGCAGCGGAGCGACCGATAAGCGGCAGTGCCGTGCAACCGGCCTACGGCGGGGAACCTTCCGATCCACGCCGCTTTATCTCCATGTTCGAAGCAGCAGCAGTGAGAGGAAGCATTGCGCAGCATCGCTCGGCGAAAACTGCCTTTACTGCAGGTGCTTGCACTGACACTTGCTTCCTGCTCCTCGTCTGAAACCGTCGAACAGCAATCGAAGCGTGCCGCCTCGACCGCGCAGGCGGCGGTGCTGGTCACCGATGCCTGGCTCTCCGGCGCCGCGCCGTCCCACTACGCGTCCTCTGCCCTACAATCCTTCGCCGAGACACTCGCCGATGCCGGCCGGCAAGTGGAATCGGCCTCGCCGTCCGATCCTGCGACGCGAGACACGCTGAAGGCGGCGATCAGCCGGCTGTCCACCGCGGCAAGCGGGGCCGACAGCGCGGTCGAGGCCGGACAGCAGGCGCAGGCCAGCCGGGCACGCAACGAGCTTCGCGCCGCGCAGGCGGATCTCGCCACGGCCTATCGCGGCTATTTCGCGCCGCAACGATGAAGAAGCTGCTGGAAATTTCGCTTGGCGTCGTGACCAGCGTTGGTGGCTTCCTGGAGGTCGGTTCGATGGCGACAGCGGCGCAGGCAGGCGCCCTGTTCGGCTTCCAACTCATCTGGGCGATCGTGCTCGGCACCATCTGCATCATCTTCCTGGTCGAGATGGCCGGTCGCTTCGCCGCCGTGAGCCATCACACCATCGCCGACGGCATCCGCGAACGCTTCGGCTTCAATGCTTTCCTTTGGCCGCTGCTTGCAGTCCTGCTGGTCAATTTCCTGGTCCTCTCGGCAGAAATAGGCGGGGTTGCCATTGCTGCCGAGCTTGCCACCGGGATCGGCTTTCAATGGTGGGCATTGCCAGCGGCTTTCCTCGCATGGCTGCTGCTGTGGAAAGGCACGTTCGGCCTCATCGAGAAAGGCGTGTCGATGCTTGGCCTGATCACGCTCTGCTTCGTCGTCGCAGCGGTGATGCTAAAGCCCGAATGGAAACAGGTGGCTGCCGGTGCCGTGCCCAGCCTGCCGCAACACGATACGGCGAACTACTGGTTCATGGCCGTCAGCATCCTCGGTGCTTCCATCTCGCCCTACCTTTTCATGTTTTATTCCTCGGGCGCGGTCGAGGATCAATGGGACAAGAGCTATCTCGGCACCAATCGGGCGATTGCCGGTCTCGGCATGAGCTTCGGAGGAACGATCTCCGTGGCCGTGCTGATCGTGGCCGCGCTTGTGCTCGGCGCCCATGGCGTGAACCATGTGGACGACTACAACCAGCTCCCGCTGATGCTGATCTCGGTGTTCGGCTTCTGGGGCTTCGTCCTTTTCGTCGCATCGCTCGGCATCGCCTGTTTCGGAGCCGCTCTGGAAGTGGCGCTGCAGCAGGCTTATCTCGTCGCGCAAGGGTTCGGCTGGATCTGGGGCGAGGATCTCAAGCCGCGCGACGATCCCGGCTTCAGTCTCGTCTACACGCTCACGCTTTTTCTTGCAGCCGTTCCGATAGCGCTTGGTCTCGACCCGCTGAGGCTCACCATCTTCTCAATGGCGTTGACCGCCGCCAGTCTGCCGCTGACGGTCGTGCCGTTCCTCTTCCTGCTGAATGACGAGCGCTATGTCGGCCAGCACCGCAACGGCGTCATCTCCAATGCCGCCGTGATCTTCGTCATCGCGCTCGGCTTCGTGCTGGCGGTGGTGACTATTCCCCTGCAGATATTCGGAGGCACCTGATGCAGCTGCTGCGCGATATCCTGGACAAGCAGGTCGTCGACCGCGAGCAGGTCAAGATCGGCAAGGTGGATGGACTGGTCGCCGAGCTGAGGCAGGGCAAGCCGCCGAGGGTCGTTGCGGTCGAGCTTGGCGCGATTGCGCTGGCCCGACGGCTTGGCGCTCGGCCTGGGCGATTAACGGCGCGGCTGGCCGCAAGGCTGAGCGGGAAGCAGCAGGCACGGCCGCATCGCATCGCTTGGACCAAGGTGCGCGACATCGGCGTCGACATCGAATTCGATATCGACGTGCGCAGGACCAAGATCTTGGCCTGGCAGAGCTGGCTGCGCGATCGCATCGTCGGCCGAATCCCGGGAGCCTGAGGATGGCAAATGTGAATCTCGAGCATCTGGCTGGCCGGCGCGTTCTCACGCAGGGCGGCAGGAGCATCGGCCATATCGAGGAGGTCATCGCCGAGCAGGACGACGACGACCTCGTCGTCACCGAATTCCATGTCGGCATCTTCGCAGCTTTTGAACGCCTGTCGGCCTCGGCCATCGGCACCGCATTGCTCGACTTTTTCGCGCTGCGCTGCCGCGAGGGCCTCTACCGCATACCTTGGGACAAGCTCGATATCTCCGATCCGGCGCAGCCGCGGCTGCTCTGTTCGGATGACGAGCTTGCCGGCTTCGGAGGCGCCGATCGGGGTAAGTAGCTACTTACAAAAAATCCTGGTCGCGAAAGGGAACATCGCGGCCAGCGCGAAGTTGGAACAGGCAAGGAGGAGCCTGCGCCATGAACAGTGTCATCTATCTTATCGGTCTCATCGTGGTTGTGCTCGCGATACTCTCCTTTCTCGGCTTTCACTAGGAGGCGTCATGCAGCGCGAAAATAATCAGGGCCGCGAGCCGGCCGACTTCGCCAAGGCGAAGACCGAAGTTTCCGATCGAGTTAAGAAAGAAACCCAAAGCGCCGGCGAAGCGCTCCACGATGCCCGCGACGAGGTCGCTCGCAGGGCAGTCGACTATGCGTCGGAAGCACAGGAGGTCCTGTCGGAGAGGGCCGAGGAAACGCAGCGCGACATCGGATCGAGCCTGGCGGCATTCGGCGGCGCTCTGCGTGCGGCAAGCGACCATCTGGCAAACAGCGACCAGAGCTCGGCGTCGAATTTCATGCGGGATGCGGCAGGCGGACTGGAGAGGCTGTCCTCCTCGTTGAAGCAGAAGCCCTTCGGCGAGGTGCTTGAGGAAATTCAGAACTTCGGCCGCCAAAATCCCGGCACTCTGATCGCTGGTTCGGTGCTGGCAGGACTGGCGCTCGGACGGTTCATAAAGGCTTCTCCCCCGGAAACACGCCGCGCGGGGCAGAGCGCAGCGACGCCACGGAAGACTGGTAGGGAAACGAGCAGGCAGACTGGTGCGCAGGCGAGCGAGCCATGGGATGACGCGACGACCAATTGGGGCGTCGACGGCGGCGCTCCCAGGAAGGCAGCGGAGCTAAAGAAATGAACACTCAAGACAACCAAAGCCTCGGCACTCTGGTCGCCGATCTGGCACAGCAGGTGAGCACGCTGGTGCAAACGGAGGCCAGACTCCTGCGGGCGGAGCTATCCGAGAGCGTGACTAAAGCGGAGGCCGGCGCCGTCGGGGTTCTGGGCGGCGCGGTATGTCTTCTCGCCGCGCTGATAGTGCTGCTGCAAGCGCTCGTCATTGCCCTGACCCGCCTCGGCCTGGGCGCCGGCTGGTCCGCCTTGCTCGTCGGAGTGGTCGTTGCCGTGCTGGGTGTCATCCTCCTGCGGACCGGCATGGCGAGCATGTCGCCCTCCGAGCTCGCGCCGGACCGTACGCAGGAGCAACTGAAGCGTGACGCGAACGTAATCAAGGAACAAGCGAGATGAGCGACAAATCCGCAGCCGAACTCGAACGCGAAGCCGAGGCCACGCGCGCAAGGGTGGTAGCGACCGCCGAGTCCATTCGAGGCAAGATGACGCCCGGCCAGCTCTTCGATGAGTTCACCGGTATTTTCAGCCGCGGTGCAGGCTCCGACATGCTCCACAACCTGAAGGCTCAGGTGCGAGACAATCCTCTGCCACTGACTGTAATCGGCGCCGGTCTGGCCTGGCTGATGCTGGGCAGCGGCGCTTCCGCCGCCGCGCCCGGCTACGCGACCCGTCGCGGTTCCGACGGGCATGACGGCACACCCACGGCGGGAACCGGAGCCATGACTTCGGACACCTATGCCTCTGTCGGCGACATGGCCAGCGGTGCGGCCGGCACTGTCTCGGGAATGGCCAGCAGTGCGGCCGGCGCCATGTCTGCC
>NZ_RZSR01000263.1:0-6466 GCF_004023265.1 Mesorhizobium sp. M1A.F.Ca.IN.020.06.1.1 | reverse complement strand
CTTCCATTCGTTCGGGCTGACCGGCGGCACTATCCTGCCGCTGGTAACCGGCGTGAAACTGTTCCTCTATCCCTCGCCGCTGCACTACAAGATCATTCCGGAGATCGCGCGCAAGGTGAAGCCGACCGTCATGTTCGGCACCGACACTTTCCTCGCCAACTATGCCCGCACTGCCAAGGACGGCGATTTCTCCAGCCTGCGTTTCGTTGTTGCCGGCGCTGAAGCGGTAAAGCCCGAGACAAGGCGCACCTACCGCGACCGTTTCCAGGCATCGATCATCGAAGGTTTTGGGCTGACCGAGGCGGCGCCAGTGGTGGCGGTGAACACCGCCATCCACAATCGCGACGGCACGGTCGGCCGGCTGCTGCCGGCGATCCGCATGAAGCTTGAGCCGGTCGAGGGCATCAGCGAGGGCGGCCGGCTGTGGCTCGACGGGCCGAACATGATGATGGGCTACATGACCGCCGACCGCCCCGGCGAGTTGCAGCCGCTCGAGGGCTGGCACGACACCGGCGACATCGTCTCGGTCGACCGCGACGGCTTCATCACCATCCGCGGGCGGGCAAAACGCTTTGCCAAGATCGCCGGCGAGATGGTGTCGCTGGGTGCGGTCGAGATGCTGGTGCAGTCGCTATGGCCGGAACAGCGCCATGCCGCGGTGGCGGTGCCCGACAAAAGGCGCGGCGAGCGCATCGTGCTGGTCACCACGGCCGACGATGCCAATGCCGAAGAGCTGCGCCAGTTCGGCAAGAAGGCCGGCGCGGCCGAGTTGATGGTGCCCAATGACATCATCAAGGTGGAAGAAATCCCGGTGCTGGGTTCCGGCAAGACGGATTACGTGTCGGCGCGGAAGCTGGCGATCGACCGGCTGGGATTGGGGGTAGCGGCTTAGGCCGTATCGCAAGCGCTGGCGGGACAGCGCCCCCCTCTGTCCTGCCGGACATCTCCCCCACACGGGGGGAGATCAGATGCCCTCTCGGCTTTCGCCAATCAGCATCGTTGCAGGATACGCGGCTTGAACGAAGCTGCCAATTTCTCCCCCAAGTGGGGAGATGTTCGCCAGGACAGAGGGAGGCGCGAAGGAACTCGGCGGCTCGAAGTCGCGCCTCTCGAGCGGGTTCAGCCGATATCCGAAGGCGGCACCTTCTCGCCTTCGCGCATGGCCCGCTTCGAATAGGCGCGCACCGAAAACGGCAGAAAGACGAGGTAGCCGGCGACCGAGGCGGTCAGCGTGTACCAGGGATAGGCCATCAACAGCAGGATGTAGAGCACCACGCCGAGGATGACCGGAAGCACTCTGTCTCCCGGCACCTTGACGCTCTTGCCCGAATAGACCGGCAGGCGACTGACCAAGAGGAAGGCGACGAGCACGGTGAAGCCAGAGGCAACGAAGGCCGCCCCCCGGGTCGGTTCCAGGCCGAGCCGCAGGAAGTAGAGATAGCAAGGCAGCATGACCAGCACCGCGCCCGCCGGCGCCGGGACGCCGACGAAATACTCGGTCTGCCAGGCCGGCTGGTCGGTGTCGTCGGCCAGCACATTGAAGCGGGCGAGCCGCATGCCGCAGGCAATGGTGAACAGGAGTGCCGCGATCCAGCCCGGCGAGCCGGCGCGGTCGAGCAGGAAGGCATAGAGCACCAGCGCTGGCGCGACGCCGAAATTGACGATATCGGCCAGCGAATCCATCTGCGCGCCGAACTTCGAGGTCGCCTTCAGCATGCGCGCCAAGCGGCCGTCGATGCCGTCGAGGAAGGCTGCGAGCAGCACCATGACGACGGCCGGCTCGAAGCGGTCCTCGAAGGCGAAGCGGATGCCGGAAAGGCCGGCGCAGATCGCAAGAACGGTCACCAGATTGGGCAGCACCATGCGCATCGGGATCTCGCGGATGCGCGGGCCGCCGCTGGCGTGTGCCTCGAACTTCTTGAAAGGCGCGCCCACCGCTCAGGAAATCCTGACCAGCGGGGCGACCGCCGCGCCGCCGAACTCGGCAAGCACCGTCTCGCCGCCTACCGCCGTCTGGCCGACGGCGACGCGCGGCACGGCGTTCGACGGCAGGAAGACGTCGACGCGGGAGCCGAAGCGGATCAGGCCAAAACGCTCGCCGATGCCGATCGAGCCGCCCTGCTCGGCCCAGCAGACGATGCGGCGCGCCACAAGGCCGGCGATCTGCACGGCGGCGACGGTGCCGTTGGGGCTGTCGATGACCAGGCCGTTGCGCTCGTTCTCGGAGCTTGCCTTGTCGAGCTCGGCATTGAGGAATTTGCCCGGACGGTGCTCGATGCGCGTGATCCTGCCGCGCACCGGCGCGCGGTTGATGTGGCAGGAAAAGACATTCATGAACACCGAGATACGGGTCATTTCGCCCGTACCCAGGCCAAGCTCGCGCGGCGGCACGGCGGGCCCGACCGCCGAAACCATGCCGTCGGCCGGGCTGACCACCAGCCGGTCGTCGACCGGCGTGACGCGCTCTGGGTCACGGTAAAAATAGATGCACCAGCCGGTGAGGATCAGCCCGAGCCAGAACAGGATCGAGGAGAAATAGCCGAGGAACAGCGTGGCCGCGCCGAAGGCGGCGATGAAGGGATAGCCCTCGCGATGGATCGGAACGAACGTATTCTTGATCGTATCGAGAAGCGTCATAGGGCTTGGGGCGGTCCCTGTTTCAGGTCCGGCCTCAATAGCCGAAAGCCCCCCTCCCCGCAACGCAACAATGGGAGAGGAAGAGCGAGGCCGTGGACTCATAGCTGTGGTTTTAGCGCCGGCACTGTGTCAGGGTGCGCGAGGGCGGTGCGAAAATCGACAAGGTCGAGGTCGATCGGGGCTGCTTTGCCTACATGTTGGGCGGTGCCGACGGCAGGACGCTGTTCATCACCGCCGCCGAATGGCGCGGCTTCGAGAACATGGTCGGCGACGCCCGCACCGGCCAGGTACTGGGCGTCGTCGCGCCTGCACCCGGCGCGGGCTGGCCGTCTTACGCCTCCGGCACGCGCTGATAGTGCGCGATATCCGCTTTGACGCCGAGGCGGGCGATCGTTGCCTGAGGGCTGAAGGCGATGCTCTCGTGCGCGGCCTTGACGATCGGCACGACGTTGTCGACCGCGGCCTGGCTTTCCCATTCGACCATGGTGACGATGTTGAATTCGCCGGGGCCGGAGAACTGCTCGAGCAGGAAGTCCTGCACGAAGCCGTCCTGCTGGCGCAGCAATTCGTGCGTCATCCTGACCTTGCCGAGGATCTCGTCGCGCGCTTCCGCCGGCACGACGAATTTGTCGACCCGGAACACGCTGCCAGCGCGTTGATCTTTATTACTCATTTCGATCGGTCTCCGTTCTTGGAAGGCTTGCTTCGCAGGGGTTCGGAGCCGGTTTGCAAGCTCAAGCTAGGTTGAGGTCAAGGGGATTTTGCGCCGACTTCTCCTTCTCCCCTTGTGGGAGAAGGAAGAGGCGCTAGCTCACCTCCGACGTCCTTCTCCGTACGATCACGCCGAACTCGTCGCTTTCACGCGCAATGCGCAGGCGCTCCTCGGCTTCGGTGGCTTCGCGCTGGCGGTCCCACATCGAGGCGTAGAGGCCCTGCTGGCGCAAGAGCGCGGCGTGGGTGCCGCGCTCGGCGATCTGGCCGTCCTTCAGCACGATGATCTCGTCGGCCGAAATCACTGTCGACAGCCGGTGGGCAATCACAAGGGTGGTGCGGCCCTTGCTGACGAGGTCCAGCGCCGCCTGGATCTCCTGCTCGGTCTGGGTGTCCAGCGCCGAGGTCGCCTCGTCCAGCATCAGGATCGGCGGAGCCTTCAGGATCGTGCGGGCGATCGCGACCCGCTGCTTCTCGCCGCCCGACAGTTTCAGGCCGCGCTCGCCGACCATCGAGCGGTAGCCGTCGGGGAGTTTTTCGATGAACGGCCCGATCTGGGCAAGCTCGGCGGCCTTGCTCACCTCCTCCTCGCTGGCGCCGACGCGGCCGTAGCGGATGTTGTAGGCGATGGTGTCGTTGAAGAGCACCGTGTCCTGCGGCACCATGCCGAGCACCGCACGCAGGCTCTCCTGGGTGACGTCGCGGATGTCCTGGCCGTCGATCAGCACCTGGCCGCGCTGCACGTCATAGAAGCGGAACAGAAGCCTGGAGATAGTCGACTTGCCTGCGCCGGAGGGGCCGACGATGGCGACCGTCTTGCCGGCCGGCACCTCGAAGGAGACGCCCTTCAGGATCTTGCGGTTCGCATCATAGGAGAAGTGCACGTCGCGGAACTCGACCTTGCCGGCACTCACCTTCAACGACCTGGCGTCCGGCTTGTCGACGATCTCCTGGGGCACGTCGAGCAGGTCGAACATGTGCTCGATATCGGTCAAACCCTGGCGGATTTCGCGATAGATGAAGCCGATGAAGTTGAGCGGCACCGAAAGCTGCATCAGCATGGCGTTGATGAAGACGAAATCGCCGACCGACTGCGTGCCGGCCTGCACCTCGAGCGCCGACATGCACATGACGATGACTGTGCCGAGGCCGAAGATGAGACCCTGGCCGAAGTTAAGCCAGCCGAGCGAGGTCCAGGTCTTGGTGGCCGCGGTTTCATAACGCGCCATCGAGCGGTCGAAGCGCTCGGCTTCCATGCGCTCATTGGTGAAATATTTGACCGTCTCGAAATTCAAGAGCGAGTCGATCGCCTTGGTATTGGCGTCGGTGTCGCTGTCGTTCATGTCGCGGCGGATCGAGATGCGCCAGTCGCTGGCCTTGACTGTGAACCAGACATAGATCCACACCGTGACCGCGACCACGGCGACGTATTTCCAGCCATAGGTGTAGGCGAAAATGCCGGCCGTCAGCGCGAATTCGAGAATGGTCGGCGCCGTGTTCAGCATGACGAAGCGCACGATCGTCTCGATGCCCTTGGTGCCGCGCTCGATGATGCGCGACAGACCGCCGGTGCGGCGTTCAAGATGGAAGCGCAGCGACAGCTGGTGCATGTGGACGAAGGTGCGGAAGGCAAGCTGGCGCACCGCATATTGGCCGACGCGGGCAAACAGCGCGTCGCGCAGCTGGTTGAAGCCGAGCTGGACCAGCCTCAGCACATTATAGGCGATGACCAGCATCACCGGCGCGAGCATGAAGGCGGGCAGCGGCGGCGGCGTCTTCGAGGCGTGGGCGAGCGCATCGGTTGCCCATTTGAAGAAATAGGGGCCGGCGACCAGGGTGACCTTGGCGACGACGAGAAGCAGCGTCGCCCAGGTGACGCGGGCTCTCAAGTCGGCACGGTCGGCCGGCCACATATAGGGCCACAGATTGCGCAGTGTGGTGAGGGTGCCGGTTTCGGCGGAGACGGTCTTGTCGGCCATTTTGTTCTTAGCTTTCTTTCATGCTTTCGCCGCAGCAGGAATCGACCAGGGCCGCGAGCGACGCCGAGACCTCGGCGAGCGTAGCGCGGTCCACCGCGTAGCGTGAACGCTGGCGATCCGCCTCGAAGCGGACGAGCCCTGCTTCGACCAGGATCTTCAGATGCTGCGAAACGGTCGACTGGGCGAGATCGAGATGATCGACCACCTCGCGGCAGGAGCAGCAGCGACTGGCCGAGAGATGCTTCAGGATCTCGATGCGTGCCGGATGCGACAGCGCCGCGAACCGCGTGGCGATGCCGCGGCTGTCAAGGGCTCGGCTATTGAGGGCGCGGTTGACGGATAGGGATTCGGTCATCGTTCATCGCCGATAAACGATGGAGGATGAGAGGGCAAGCCAGGCGGATGGGTAGCACGGTAGGAAGTGTCAAAAACGCTGGCGGGACAGCGCCCCCTCTGCCCTGCCGGGCATCTCCCCCACGAGGGGGGATTACGCTCTTACTCCGTCTTTGGCGCCGTCATCTGGTCACCCATGGCCTTCATGTCGGCCGGCTCGCCTTCCTTCGACTTGCCGGGGACCTTGAAGACCTGACCGGGCCAGATGCGGTCGGGATTGCGGATCTGATCCTGGTTGGCGAGATAGATGGTCGAGTAGCGCACGCCATGGCCATAGACGCGCCGCGAGATGCGCCAGAGCGTATCGTTGCGGCGGATGATGACGGCTCCATCGGCGTGTTCGAGCTTCGGCGCCATGGTTTCAGGCACGTCGGCCGCAGGATTCGCTTCGGCGACCTCGGCCGACGTGTCGGCGGTCGCGGCGGGCTTGCCCGCTTCGGTGGTAGCGGTGGCCGGCGCCGTCGTCTCGGCGGGATTGGCCGCCCCGGACTTTGCCTCTGCGGGCTGGGACCCCGCACCCTGGGCGAGCTTGCTGTCGGCGGGCTTGGCCTGGTTGGGCGCGACGGCGGCAATCGACTCGCCGGGCTCGCGTTCGAACGGAACAGCGGCACGGGCGACGACCTTATCGCCATCGTCGGCAAGGCCGTCGACATGAATGGTATGGTTGCCGATCGGAATGTCGCGCGCCGCCTCGATCAGGAAATGGCCGTCAGGCGAAGTTTTCGCCTCGCCAAGCAGGACATCGT
>NZ_RZSR01000262.1:0-6475 GCF_004023265.1 Mesorhizobium sp. M1A.F.Ca.IN.020.06.1.1 | reverse complement strand
GCCCTGGATCGTGACCGGCTATCTGCTGACGGCCACTGCGATGGCGCCGCTCTACGGCAAGATTTCCGACGTCTACGGCCGCCGGCCGGTCATCTACGCCGCCATCCTGATCTTTCTTTTGGGATCGCTGGTCAGCGCCCTTGCCCCCGACATGCTGGTGCTGGTCATCGGCCGGGCGATCCAGGGGGCCGGCGGCGGCGGCCTTTTCGCGCTGACGCAAACCGTCATCGGCGATCTGGTGCCGCCACGCGAGCGGGCCCGCTACGCCGCATGGATCTCCGGCACCTGGGCGGTGGCCAGCGTCGCCGGCCCGCTGCTTGGCGGTGTCTTCGCAGAGCATCTCCACTGGTCGTTGATTTTCTGGATCAACCTGCCGATCGGCTTCCTGGCGATGGCCATCATCAACAATCCGCTGAAGAAGTTGCCGATCGCGGCCAAACATCACCGCATCGACGGGCTGGGCGCAGTGCTCTTGGTGATCGCCACGGCGCTGCTGCTTCTGGCGCTCAACTGGGGTGGCAGCACCTATCCATGGTTCTCGCCTCAAATCCTTTTTCTTTTTTCCTTCTCGGCCTCGTTCTGGGCATTGTTCGCGCTGCGGCTGCTGAGGGCCAGTGAGCCTTTGATCTCGCTCGAGGTGCTGGGCAACCGGATCGTGCTCGCCGGCACGTTGTCGATGTTCCTGCTGCAGGCGGCAAATATCGGGGCGTCGGTTTACCTGCCGGTCTATCTGCAATCGGTCGTCGGGCTCTCGGTCAGTGAATCCGGCATCGCCATGCTGGGTCTCCTGCTCGGCACCGTTGCCGGTGCCACTTTCAGCGGCCGCATGATCCCGCGCTTCGTCCACTACAAGCGCATTGCCATGGTCGGCGTCAGTTTGGCGATCGCGTGCATCGGGGTGCTGAGTGCCATTGCGACACACGCGTCGCTGCTCGAAGTCGAAATCCTGACGACCCTCATTGGCCTCGGCAGTGGCACGACCTTCCCGGTCAGCACCGTCTCGGTACAGAACGCGGTCGATCGCGCCCATCTCGGTGTCGCGACCGGCGTCCTGACCTTCCTGCGCACACTGGGCGGCGCGCTTGGCGTCGCCCTGCTCGGCGCCGTCGCGCTCGGCTACGGCCTGCCGCTCGCCGCCGAGGGCTCGCAGACGCATATCGAGCTGACATCGGCAATGCCGTTCGTGATGATCTTCCTCACCGCCGGCATCACTCTTGTTCTGGCATTGACCGCGCTGGCGCTGATGCCGGAAAAGCCGCTGCGCGGCAAGGACGAGCACGCAGCGCCCGTGCTCGCCGAATGATCACGTCAATCGTGGACGCCGAGCTTCTTTTGCAGGCTGGTCGACGAGGTCGTGTACTGGAAGACGATGCGCTCGCCCGGGCTGACGATGCGTTTTGCGGCCTGCGCCATCAGGGCGACCTCATGGAAACCTGAGAGGATCAGCTTCAGCTTGCCCGGATACCAGTTGATGTCGCCGATGGCGAAGATGCCGGGAACCGACGTCTGGAATTTCTCGGTGTCGACCGGGATGAGGTTCTCATGCAGGTTCAGCCCCCATTCGGCGATCGGCCCGAGTTTCATGGTGAGGCCGAAGAACGGCAGCATGCGCGTACATGGCACCTCGATGTCGCCATCCGGGCCACCCTTGATGGTGGCGGACGAGAGTTGGCCGTCGGCGCCTGCGAGCCCGCTCACCTGACCGACCAGGAATTCCAGCTCTTTCATCTCCTGCATGGCGTACATCTTGTTGACGCTGTCGGGCGCAGCCCGGAATTCCGGACGCCGGTGGACAAGTGTCACGCTTTTGGCGATCGGCTGCAGGTTGAGCGTCCAGTCGAGCGCCGAATCGCCGCCTCCGACGATGACGAGATCGTGGCCGCGGAAATCTTCCATGCGCCGGACCGAGTAGAACACGCTCTTGCCTTCGTAGCTCTCGATGCCCGGGATGGGCGGTCGCTTGGGCTGGAACGAGCCGCCGCCCGCGGCGATCACCACCACCTTGGCTTCGAACACCTCAGCCTCGTCCGTGGTGACGCGGAAGCTGCCGTCCTCGAGCTTTTCGAGGCTTGAGACCATCCGGTTGAAAGTGAAGTCCGGCTTGAAGGGATGGATCTGTTCGAGCAGCTTGTCGACCAGACCCTGCGCAGTGATCATCGGCCAGCCGGGAATGTCGTAGATCGGCTTTTCCGGATAGAGTTCGGCGCATTGCCCGCCGGGACGGTCGAGGATGTCGATGAGATGGCACTTCATGTCGAAGAGCCCGAGTTCGAACACGGCGAATAGGCCGACCGGCCCTGCCCCGACAATGAGTACGTCCGTCTTGATCGTGTCCGTCATCAGCTCCGCCCCATTTTGGGAATGCTGGCGACAGTGCATGAGCATTGGCCCGCTGCCAAGCAGCCACGGCAAAATTGGAAATGGAGACTTGGTTCAGCCCTGCCGTTCGGGAACGCGCACGACCAGCCCGTCGAGCGCGTCGCGCACCTTGATCTGGCAGGACAGGCGCGAGTTGGGCCGGACGTCGTAGGCGAAGTCCAGCATGTCCTCCTCCATCGCTTCCGGCTCGCCGACCTCACCCGTCCAGGCCTCGTCGACATAGACATGACAGGTCGCGCAGGCGCAGGCGCCGCCGCATTCGGCCTCGATGCCGGGCACCGCGTTGCGGATCGCGTTTTCCATGACGGTCGAGCCGTTCTCGGCCTCCACGTCGAATTGAGTACCGTCATTGGCGATGTAAGTCAGCTTGGCCATTTGTCACCTGAGGAGTCGCAGCCGAGATAATCACTCCGCCGGACAAGTCAACTGCGGCGCGAAAGCGCCACCGCATGACGTTTTTTCTGGATGTGCTCCCTGGAGGACCTACCGGCTGATGGCGGCGATGAAGTCCCGCACTTCATCGATCAGCCCGCCCAGCTTCCTCAGGATGCGACCATCCTCAGGCTGCTTTTCAATGGCTGCAGCGCATTCGGCGACGGCAAAGGCGCCGATGCCGCGGGCCGAGCCTTTCAGGCCGTGTGCAAGGAGCACCCGTTCCTTGGCATCGGCATCGACGATCTTTTCGCGCACCGAAAGCGCCTGCTGCACGAACAGCGCCAGCACCTCCTGTTCGAGCGCGCGATCATCCATCGTCTGCCGCGCCAGGTGGGCCATATCCACAGGTCGCGAACCTGCCGTTCCCGACACGTCGCCGCCGGGCATGGAAAACGCAATACCAATCTCGCCACGCATACGCACTGCTACTCCAAGAAGGGGCCCGGCCGGCGGCCCAAAAATAGGCGGATTCCCGTCGCCAACGGGTTAACGATTGCCGGGAAAAAATGTTGTCACGGAGGCAGCCAAATCACGCCTCCGTTAACCTTATATTTAAAGTTTTACGTATCGCCGGGAATGCATGTTTTCTTTACCCGTGTGTGTCATTACGATACGAACGTCCATTTTCAGCCTCCTGTCTGGGACCAGACAAGCCAGAATCAGGCCAAAATCATAAGTCCCGCGGCAGCTAGTACAGGGTAGCGAAGGCATGGCTAAGAAACCGACGACGACCAAATCTCTCGAGAGCGACGTGGCCGCGGAACTGGAAAAGGCGCTTGACCTTGACCTGAACGGCGACGAAGGCGGGCTCGACATGGCGGCGTCGATGGAAGATCTCGAGGCCCAGATTTCGGCGGCCGCGGATGAACTGGCGCGCGAAGGCCGCAGCCATAGAATCGAGCCGGCAAATGAGCCTCAGGCCGCGAAGGCGGCGCCCCAGCCGAAGCCGGCGGAACTGCGCCCGCTCGAATCGCGCGCCTCGCAACCGAACGGTTTTACGCCGGCTCCCGCCGGTTTCACGCCGGCCAATGACGATCGCCAAAAGGATTACCGGACGCTTCTGCATGGCCTCAACCGGCGCGCTTCGAGCACCGTTTACTGGGTGATCGCGTTCATTTCACTCGCCTGGATCGCGGGCGCCGGCGGCCTCGCCAACCTGCTGTTCGGGCCGAGCATCTGGCAGATCCGCACTCTCGACCAGTTCTTCGCCCGCCCCGAGCTGATCGGCCTGGCGGTCGCGGCGATTATCCCAGTCATCCTGTTCTGGGCCTTCGCCGCCATGATCCGGCGCGCGCAGGAAATGCGCATCGCCGCGCAATCCATGACCGAAGTGGCCTTCCGCCTCGCCGAGCCGGAAAACCTTGCCCAAGACCGCGTCATGATGATCGGTCAGGCCGTTCGCCGCGAGGTCGCCGCCATGGGTGAAGGCATCGAACGCACTTTGGCCCGCGCCGTCGAGCTCGAAACCCTCGTCCACAGCGAAGTCAACCAGATCGAGCGCTCCTATTCCGAGAACGAAGCGCGTATCCGCTCGCTGGTCGACGGGCTGGGTAGCGAGCGCGAAGCTGTCGTTAGCCATGCCGAGCGCGTGCGCGCTTCGATCCACGGCGCGCACGAGACGCTGCGCGACGAGATCGGTGCCGCCAGCGATATCATCCGCGATTCGATCCTCAATGCCTCGACCAAGCTGTCGATGACGATCAACAATTCGGGTGACACGCTGATCGATCGCATCAATGAGAGCTCGCTGTCGATCTTCGACTCGGTGGAAACCCGGCTCGACACGATCACCGACCGCCTGTCGACCTCGGGCGAGGCCTTCGCCAGCCTGCTCGACACCCGCATCGCCAAGCTGACCGACACCACGGACGGCCTTACCCGTTCGCTGACCGATCTTCTTGACGATCGCACCAACGGCATGGGTTCGCTGCGCGGCGGCGCCGCCCGCACACTGAACTCCGAGTTCGAAGCAAGCCTCAGCGGCATCGAGCGGACGCTGGCCGAGCGCGGCCAGGCGCTGATCAGCGAGTTCCAGACCCGCGCCGAAGCACTCGACACCGGCACCCAGAAGCTCAATGCCGCGCTCGAAGCGCGTGCCCGCCAGATCAACGAAACTCTGGTCGAACGTGCGCGCGAGATCGCCAACACCTTCGCCGAGAGCAAGGACCAGCTGTCGTCGATGATCGATCAGGGCAAGACCCAGATCGGTGCCGACATGGCCGACATCATCTCATCGACCTCTTCCATGCTCGAAGCCCGCGCCACGGATTTCGCCGGACGCATGGAGGCGGCCCGCCATGTCGTGTCGCGCGCCTTCGACTCCGACATCCAGCGCCTCGCCGATGCTCGCGCCGGCATTGACGAAGCCATCGAAGACCACAGCCGGAAGCTCTCCGACAGCAGCAACCGTATGGCCGCCGCCATGCAGGAGGACCTCGCGAAATTCGCCGAGAGTCGCGCCGGCATCGATGAGGCCGTGGCCAGTCAGGTCCAAAAACTGGCCGAGGGCCGCAGCCTTATCTCTCGCGCGCTGGAAGAGGACCTGCGCAAGGTCAACGAGTCCCACGCGGCCATCGACGCCTCGCTCGGCGCCCATCTTGAGCAACTCCAAGAGAGTCGCAACCGCCTCTCCCAGGCGCTGAACGAAGACTCCGGCAAACTCGTGCAAGCCCGCACCATAATTGACGAAATGGTCGCTGGACATGTCGGCAAGCTGGCCGAGGGCCGCAACATTCTGGCGCGCGCGCTGGAAGCCGATCTCGGCAAACTGGCGGACAGCCGCGCCTCGATCGACGGCCTGGTCGCCGGCCAGGTCGAGAAGATCGCCGAGGGCCGCGCCGTGCTCGCCAAGGCGCTGGAGACCGACATCGCCGGGATAAGGGACCTGATCGAGACCCATTCGGCCAAGCTCGCGGAGGACAGGGGTGAACTCAGCCGCGCGCTGGAGGGCGACCTGAGCGGAATCCGAAGCCTGATCGACAGCCACGCCGGCAGGCTTGTCGAGGACCGCAGCCTGCTGTCCCAGACGCTCGAATCCGATCTCGCCAAGTTGGCCGAGAGCCGCGCCTCGATCGACGGCCTGGTCGCCGGCCAGGTCGAGAAGCTCGCCGAAGGCCGCGATATCTTGAAGCGTGCCCTGGAAGCCGACATCAACACCATCAGGGGTGCCATTGCGGGACACTCCGAGAAGGTGCAGGAGGAACGCGCTCAGCTGTCGCAGGCCCTGGAGGCCGACCTGCAGACCGTCGGCGGCGCAATCTCCGATCACCAGAACAGGCTCGTCCAGGACCGCGCCGTGCTGTCGAAGTCGCTCGAGGACGATCTGGCCAAGCTGGCCGAGAGCCGTTCCAGCATCGACGGCTTGGTGGCCGGCCAGGTCGAGAAGCTTGCCGAGGGCCGCGATATCCTCAAACGCGCGCTGGAAGCGGACCTCAACACCATCCAGGGCGCGATCGTCGATCATTCGCAGAAGATCGCCGACCATCGCGCCGAGCTGTCGCGCGTCCTGGATGCCGACATGGCCAATGCCAGCGGCCTCATGCAGACCCACGCCGACAGGCTGGTCCAGGACCGCTGGACGCTGTCCAAGGCGTTGGAGGACGATCTCGCCAAGCTGGCCGAAAGCCGGTCCTCGATCGATGGTCTGGTCGCTGGCCAGGTG
>NZ_RZSR01000261.1:0-6481 GCF_004023265.1 Mesorhizobium sp. M1A.F.Ca.IN.020.06.1.1 | reverse complement strand
GATCAGGAAGGAGCGATCAATCTTGATCTTGTCGAGCGGCAGCTTGTGCAGGTAGCTGAGGCTGGAATAGCCGGTGCCGAAGTCGTCGAGCGCGATGCGGACGCCCAGCGCTTTCAGCTCTTCGATCAGCTCGCGGGTCAGTGATTTGTCGTCGAGCAGGGCAGTCTCCGTCACCTCGATCTCGAGCCGGTGCGGCGCAAGGCCCGACGCCGCCAGCGCATCGCGCACCTTCTGCACGACGTCGCGGTTGCGGAAGTCCTTGGCCGACAGGTTGATCGAAACGCTGGTCTGGGCCGGCCATTTGGCGCATTCGGCGCAGGCCGCCTGCAGCACGAAAGAGCTGATCTCGGAGATGATGCCCATCTCCTCGGCCAGCGGAATGAAGACGCCCGGCGAAATCGGGCCGAGATCGGGATGATCCCAGCGGCAGAGCGCCTCGCAGCTGGCGATGCGCATGGTGCTCATCGACACGATCGGCTGGTAGACGACGCGCAATTCCTTGGCTTGCACGGCGCTGCGCAGATCGGCCTTCATCAGCTGGCGATTGCGGAAGGCGGCTTCCATCGATGCCTCGAACAGCCGCCAGCCGTTCTTGCCGAGCTCCTTGGCTTTGTAGAGCGCGAGGTCCGCCTTGACGATCATGCCGTCGACGTCGGTGTCCTTGACCACGGACAACACCGCGCCGCCACTGCTCTGGATGCGCAGGCCGTGACCGGCGACGTCGACTTCGCCCTGCAGGCCGGCGAAGATCTCGTCGAGCAGGCTGCTGAGATGGCTCTCATCCTCGATGCGGTCGAAATAGATCATGAATTCGTCGCCGCCGAAGCGGCTGACATTGATGCCCGGCCCGGCGACCGCTGCCAGGCGCTCGGCTACGGCGTAGATCAGACCGTCGCCGACCGGGTGGCCGAGCGTGTCGTTGACGCTCTTGAAATCATCGAGGTCGAGCACCGCCAAGCCGCAGAGCCGGTCGCGGTCGCCGGACGCCATGGCTTCGCCGACCAGCTCGTGGAAGTAGGCACGGTTCGGCAGGCCGGTGAGGTTGTCGTAGCGCGCCATGAAGCGGATCTTTTCCTCCGCCTCGACCCGGGCCGTGACGTCCTCGAAGGTGATGACGCCGAGTTCCTGGCTGCCTTCGCGCGCGGAGAACTCGTAGTGCTGGCCATTGGCGAGCGACACGAGCACCTTGCGGTCCCGGCCCTCGCGCAAGGCGCGCGTCAGCTGCGCCTCGATGTAGCGGCAATCCTTCGGTGCCAGCATGCCGCCGGCGACGCCGCGCATCAGAAGGCCGTGGATCGAGCGCCCGAGCAGCGCGTCGGCCGATTTCAGCGACATCAGATGGGCGGCCTCGGCATTGGCGACGGCGACGCGCCCGTCGGGGCCGAGCATGACCAGGCCGTGCGACATCGTGTTGAGCGCGCGGTCGAACCTGCGCGTCAGGTTTCTCGCCTGCTTGTGGCCGATGACCGCCGAGAACAGCACGTTGCGGACATGATCGGCGCCGGTGATGGTGATGAACGTCATCGGGATGATCATCAGGCCGAGGACGACGGAGGGCGCGTCCATGCGCAGCAGGAGCGCGAGAGCCGCCGGACCGATGAAGGTCACGGAAAAGATCCGCACCATGCGCGGCGACCCATAGTTGCGGGCGACAACGGTGACCAGGGTCGCCAGCGTGAGCGACATTGCCGCGAGCTCGGCGAACGGTTCGGGATATATGTAGATCGACACGAAACACAGCGCGCCCAATCCGAGACCCTGAAGGCAGCCCTTCAGGATGTAGCTGCGCTCCAACCGCTGCGCGTGTTCGACATCGGCAATCGCGCCGCCTGTCCTCAGGAAGCCGCGAATGCCGAAGTAACGGATAAGGCTGACGGAAAGCAGGGCAAAAGAAAACGCCAGGAACAGGGGATTGTGGGTGCGCAGATAGATCATGAATCCGAGGATCCAGTAGCACGCGCCACCGATCAACAACATGTGCGCGTTGTCGAACAACGACCGCACAAATTGGATATAAACATCCGCTGGGATGCTTTCGGTCTTTGTTTTGCCCATAGGGTCGGCCCAACGCTAAGCCTTGTCATGACACAACCGCCTTAAGAAAGGCTTAGAACAGAACCGCCTTGAGCAGCGGCTTCGGTCTGCCGGCCAAGGGCCGCAAAGGACCTAACGCATGTCACCCACAAGTGCGCAGCGGTTTTGGGAGAACGACCTGCATCGAACAAAGGCCTAAAGCGCCTCTCCTGGATCCATTTCCACGCGAGGCACTTTAGGCCGACCGACGAAAACTTCGGGATTGGTCTGGCGCAATCACTCGGCAGCGCTGAGAACGGGCACCGGAGCGGCCTCGGTCAGCCGCTGCAGCAGCCTGGAGCGCTCTTCGGACGCCTTGGCGGCGCTGGCCTGCCGGACATGGCCATAGCCGCGGATGAGCGCCGGAACGGAGGCCAGAGCGGCGGCGGCCTCGACCTTGCCCGGCGCAAGTGCTGCGGCGATCAGATCGAGATCGGCCTCGTATTGCGCAAGCAGTTGCCGCTCGGCGCGCCGTTCGGCGGTATGGCCGAACAGGTCGAACGCGGTGCCGCGCAGGCCTCTCATGACAACAAGCAGGCGAAATGCCTTCATCATCCACGGGCCGAAACTCGATTTCCTCGGCTTGCCGTCATTGCCGCGCCGCCCGAGGATCGGCGGCGCGAGGTGAAATTCCAGCTTTTCGTAGCTTTGGAACTGCCTTGCGAGATCGGCGGCGAAGCTGCCGTCGGTGTAAAGCCGGGCCACCTCATACTCGTCCTTGATCGCCATCAGCTTGAAGAGGTTTTTCGCGGCCGCCTCGGTGACGGCCGTCGAGCCGGGAACCGCTGTCGCCTCGGCTGCGCGCAGCGCCGCGATCCTGTTGGCATAGCGCTTGCCATAGGCGGCGTTCTGGTAGGCGGTGAGGAAAGCCACCCGCCGGGCGACAATGTCGTCGAGCGTTTCGGGTGCCGACGCCGGCTTGCCGGTACGACCGACCAGGCCGCGCACGAAATCCGGCTGGTGCGCGGCGCGACGGCCCCAGCGGAAGGCGGCGATGTTCATCACCACCGCTTCGCCGTTCAATTCTATCGCTTTTTCAACGGCTTCGGCCGAGAGCGGCAGCCCGCCATGCTGGAAGGCGAAGCCGAGCATGAACATGTTGGCGCCGAGCGAATTGCCAGACAGCGCGGTCGCCGTGCGGGTGGCATCGAAGAAGTGGGCCTTGTCGTCGCCGGCGGCGGCACGGATCGCCTTCTTCAGCCGCTCGACCGGCAGCGAAAAATCGGCGGAACGGGTGAATTCGCCGGGCATGATCTCGGCGGTGTTGGCGAGGAACATGGTATGGCCCTCGCGCACCGCGGCGAGCACCTTTTTGGCGCCGGAGACGACGAGGTCGCAGCCAAGCACAAGATCGGCCTTGCCAGCGGAAACGCGGATGGCGTGGATGTCCTCGGGCGTCGGGGCGATGCGGACATGGGTGAAGACCGAGCCGCCCTTCTGGGCAAGGCCCGCCATGTCGATCATGCCGCAGCCCTTGCCCTCGATATGGGCAGCCATGCCCAGCACCGCGCCGATGGTGACGACGCCGGTGCCGCCGACACCGTCGATGATCGCCGCCCAGCCCTGAGATCCGAGTGGAAATTCGGCGGGTGACGGCACGCCTTCGAGCGGATCGCTCTTGCCGGCAATCCCCTCGGCCTTCCTGATCTTGCCGCCATGCACCGTCACGAAAGAGGGGCAGAAGCCGTTGAGGCAGGAAAAATCCTTGTTGCAGCTCGACTGGTCGATCCGGCGCTTGCGGCCGAATTCTGTCTCGACCGGCTGGATCGAGACGCAGTTCGACTGCACGCCGCAATCGCCGCAGCCTTCGCAGACCAGCTCGTTGATGAAGACGCGCTTGTCGGGATCGGGGAAGGTGCCGCGCTTGCGGCGCCGGCGTTTTTCCGCGGCGCAGGTCTGGTCATAGAGAAGCACCGACACCCCCTTGACCTCGCGCAGCTCGCGCTGCACGAGGTCGAGGTCGTCGCGGTGATGGATCGTGGCGCCGGGCGGGAAATCGGCCTTGCCGGCATATTTGGCCGGCTCGTCGGTGACGACGGCGATGCGCTCGACGCCCTCGGCGCGCACCTGTTTGGCGATCATATCGACGGTGAGGCCACCTTCGTGCGGCTGGCCGCCGGTCATGGCGACTGCGTCATTGTAGAGGATCTTGTAGGTGATGTTGGCGCCCGAGGAGAGCGCAAAGCGGATCGCCAGCGCGCCGGAGTGGTTGTAGGTGCCGTCGCCGAGATTCTGGAAGATATGGCCGCGCTTGGAGAACGGCGCCTGGCCGACCCATTGCGCGCCCTCGCCGCCCATGGCGGTGAAGCCGACCGTGTTCCGGTCCATCCACAGCGCCATGAAGTGGCAGCCGATGCCGGCGGCGGCAAGCGAGCCCTCCGGCACCTTGGTCGAGGAATTGTGCGGGCAGCCCGAGCAGAAAAACGGCGTGCGCGAACCGATGTCGACGGTATCGGCGAGCATCGCCTGGAACTGGCGCAGCTTCGCCACCCGCGCCGCGATCTCCTCCGAGGGGCCGATGGTGCGCAGGATACGCTCGCCGAGCGCGATCGCGATCTCGTTCGGGTCGAGCGCGCCCTTTGCCGGAAACAGCCAGTCCCCGCGCTCGTCCTTCTTGCCGACGATGGCAGGCTGAATAGCGGAGCCGTAGAGGTTCTCGCGCAACTGCACCTCGATCAACGAGCGCTTCTCCTCGACGACGACGATGGTCTCGAGGCCTCGGGCGAAGTCGGCGACATGCTGATAATCGAGCGGCCAGGGGCAGCCGACCTTGAACAGGCGGATACCGATGCGATTGGCCGCATTTTCGTCGATGCCGATATCCTCCAGCGCCTGGCGGACGTCGAGATAGCTCTTGCCTATGGTGATGATGCCGAGCTTCGGGTTGCGGCCGCCCGAATAGACGGTCCGATTGAGCCCGTTGGCGTGGATGAAGGCGGAGGCGGCGGCGCGCTTGTGCTCATGCAGGCGCTCCTCCTGGCCGAGCATGTCGATCTCGTGGCGGATGTTCAGACCGCCCGGCGGCATGTCGAAGTCGGGAATGACGATGTCCAGCCGCGCGATCGAGGCGTCGACCGAAGCGGTCGATTCGATGTTGTCCTTGACGCATTTGATCGCCGCCCAGGTGCCGGCGAAACGCGACATGGCGAAGCCAAAGAGACCGTAGTCTATGATCTCCTGGACGCCGGCGGGGTTGAGGATCGGCACCATGGTGTCGACGAACAGGAATTCGGTGGCATGTGCGTTCGTTGAGGATTCGGCCATGTGGTCGTCGCCCATCAGGGCGAGAACGCCGCCATTTTTCGACGAGCCGGCGAGATTGGCGTGGCGGAAAACGTCGCCGGAGCGGTCGATGCCCGGCCCCTTGCCGTACCAGACGGCAAAGACGCCGTCATGGGTGCCTTCGCCGAGCAGCTCGGTCTGCTGCGAGCCCCAGCAGGCGGTGGCGGCGAGCTCTTCGTTGAGGCCCGGCTGAAAGACGATGTCGGCCTGCGCAAGCTGCCGCTTCGCCTTCCACAGCTGCATGTCGAGGCCGCCGAGCGGTGAGCCGCGATAGCCGGAGACGAAGCCTGCGGTGTTGAGGCCGGCGCGACGGTCGCGCTCACGCTGCATCAAAAGCATGCGCACGACGGCTTGCGCCCCGGACAGGAAAACGCGCTCCTTGGCAAGGTCGAACTTGTCGTCGAGCGCGACGTCATGCAGCGTCATCAGGCATGTCCTCTGCGGAGGCGCGCCGCGGATCGGCGGCCAACGTCGGAGTGAGAGGCCGCAGTCTTTCTTCCCTTGCGGGACAGGTCAAACGAAATCGCAGCGGCCAGAGCGCACGCAACAAACGGTCCCGCTGGAAGCGGTCGCCGCATTCAATCGCACGCTAAACGCTTTGCAGCGCACGAAAATTTCGACCGGTCAACGGGCCTCAAGCCGCCTTCGAGCAATCCGGCTTGGGCGCATCCGGCAGCTTGCCGTCGGGATGGCCGGCAAGGTCCGGGTTGAGCTCGTATTTCGGCCCGATCACCAGCGGCCGGTCCGGCAGCATGGTCTGGTCCGCCGAGGAGGTCATCGTCGTCTCGAGGCTTTGAAGCAACGTGCCGCTCGAATCCTCGATGCGGATCGTGACGGAATAGGGCTTGTCCTTGACCACGCAGGTGAGCGGCGGGCTGGTCAAGGTGATATGCGGGAGCTTCGGCCAGATCTTCTGGTTGACGATGAGCGGGTCGCCGCCGGCCGGATTCTGGAAATTCACCACCGCAATCTGTCCCTCGCCCATCGGCCGCAGCGGTCTCAGCGTGATGACATAGGTGGCGATGCCAAGCCGGTAGTTGAACTCGAACAGCTTGCCGGAAATGGCGAAGAGCTGCTCCTTGCCGGTGTCGCGGCAGGCGCCGAGCGCCGTCGCGGCGATCAGGGC